>NZ_NHBI01000004.1:0-47788 GCF_002167505.1 Sulfitobacter sp. TMED3
TAGTTGGTCACATCGGCCCAGCCCACGGTGTAGTCTTCGGTGATGCCCGACCACGCCATACCGTCCAGCTCGCCGGTCTGCACCGCGACTTCAGCGTCTTCATAGGGGATGTTGACCGGCACGACACCGAATTGCGACAGGAAGCGGCCCGCCGTCGGGAAGGTATAAAGCTTGAGCCCGTCCATGTCGGCCAGCGATTTGATCGGTTTGACGGTGTTGAAGTTACACGGGTCTTGCCCCGCCGCAGACAGCCAGTGCACGCCAACCTTGGCGTATTCCTCGCGCCAGATGTCGGCCAGACCGTATTGGTTGAACAGCACCGGCACGTCGAGCGCGTGCTTCGTCGCCAGCGGGAAATATCCGCCGAAGGAGCGGACAGGCGTAGGCGACGCCATGGAGTCATCATCCGAGTGCACGCCGTCGATGGTGCCGCGTTGAAGTGCCTGGAACAGCTCGCCCGTGGGGACGATCTGGTCGGCGTAGAACAGCTCGATTTCCAGCTCACCTTGAGCAGCGGCGTTGATCGCGTCGATGGCGGGTTTCGTCACCTCTTCGCCAAGTGCAGACCCCGCATAGGTCTGGAAACGCCAGCGGATCGGCTCTTGGGCGTGCAGGATCGATGGTGCGGCAAGGGTTGCCGGACCGGCAACGGCGGCACCTTTCAGGAACTTACGTCTTGTTGTCATGTCTCATACTCCTTGTTGGGGTTGGGATGAAAAGGGCCAGTTGCTCTGACCGCTTGGTTGTTAATGCTTATTTTCCATAGACATAGTCCGGCAGCCAAAGCGCGATCTGCGGGAAGATCATGACCACCGCGAGCGCCAGCACCATGACCCCGACAAAGGGGATGATCGACCGGTAGATATCGCGGATCGTGATCTCTGGCGGGGCCATGGCGCGCATCAGGAACAGGTTATAGCCGAAAGGTGGCGTCATATAGGCGATCTGGCAGGTGATCGTATAAAGCACACCATACCACACCAGATCGAACCCGAGCGCGCCCACCAGCGGCACATAGAGCGGGGCCACGATGACCAGCATCGCCGTATCGTCCAGAAACGTCCCCATGACCAGAAACGACAGCTGCATCAGGATTAGGATCACCCAAGGGTTCAGGCCCCATTGTTCGGTAAACAGGTTTTCAATCGCCTTGACCGCCCCAAGCCCGTCGAACACCGCACCAAAGGCCAGCGCGGCGAGGATGATCCACATGAACATGCAAGTGATCGCAAGGGTCTGGCGCACCGAAGTCTCGAACACCGCCCGCGTCATCCGCCCCTTGAGCACGGCAGCGAGGAAGGCCGCAATCGCACCAATGGCAGAGCTTTCGACAAGCGAGGTCCAGCCGTTCACAAAGGGCACCATCATCACGGCAAAGATCACCACAGGCAGCAGGCCCGCGCGCAGCAAGCGCAGCTTTTCGGGCCAGCCCACATCGCGTTCCTCAGCGGAAAGGGCGGGGCCCAGATCGGGGTTCAGGCGGCAGCGGATGGCGATATAGATGATGAACATCGTGGCCATCATCAACCCCGGGATCGCGCCGGCCAGCCACAATTGCCCCACAGGTTGCCGCGCGATCATCGCATACAGCACCAGCACGACCGACGGCGGCACAAGGATGCCAAGGCTGGACCCCGCCTGAATGACCCCTGTCACCATCAGCTTGTCATAATTGCGTTTCAACAGCTCGGGCAGCGCAATCGTGGCCCCAATCGCCATGCCCGCCACCGACAGGCCGTTCATGGCAGAGATCAGCACCATCAGCCCGATCGTCCCGATGGCCAGCCCGCCGCGCAGACCGCCCATCCACACGTGAAACATTTTATATAGATCGTCGGCAATTTTACTTTCAGAAAGCACGTACCCCATGAAGATGAACATCGGCAGGGTCAGCAGCGGATACCAACGCATCAGCTTGATCGCGGCAGAGAACCCGATGTCATAGCCGCCGCGATCCCCCCAAAGAAACAGCGCCGCAATCACCGCGACAAAGCCGATGGCCCCGAACACCCGCTGTCCGGTCAGCAGCATCAGCATCATGGTCGAAAACATCAGGATGGCGATCAACTCATAGGGCATCGCGGGTCTCCTCTGCCGATTTGAGGAAAAGGATGTCCTTGAACAGTTCAGAGACAGCTTGAAGCAGCATCAGGGTGATGCCGATGCACATGGTCACTTTGACCGGCCACATATAGGGGCGCCACGCGGTCGGGCTGCGCTCCCCCCCGTATTTGAACGAATACATCGTGGATTCGATACCGCCCCACAGCAGGATCACCAGATAGATCAGCAGGAAAAAGACGGTGATACAGTCCGTCCAGGCCTTCTTGCGCGGGGTCAATTCGGCATAGAACAGGTCCATCCGCACGTTCGCGCCCATCTGCAAAGCATAAGGCCCGCCAAGGATGTAATAGCCCACCATCACGAACTGCGCCATTTCCAGCGTCCAGATCTGCGGCGAGGCGAAGGTCTTGTTATAGGACGACCACAGCAGGATCCCCATGAGCACGAAAATCCCGTACATCATGATCCGGCCAAGGCCATAGTTAAAGCCGTCGACCACCCGGATATATCTGCGCATCGCGTTCATTCTGCGGCCTCGCTGTCGGGGATGGGAAAGGCTTGGGTCAGGCTTTCGGCCAGATGCCGCGCCATGGCCTGCGCTTTTTCGGGTGTATCGATCAGATCATTGCGAATCTCGATCATCACGGCGGGCAGCGCCTGCGCCTCGCCATGTTGTTCAAGCGTATAGGTCACGCCGTCCGTCGCGGCATAGGGTTCGTTCAGCGCCGTCGCATAGCGCCCCCGCGCCTGTTCAACCGCCAGCAATGCCTGCGCGGCGGCGGGCTGCGCGTGGTAAAGAAAGCCAAGTTCAACCGCGCGGGTCGCCCCGTTATAGACAGGCGTAAAGCTGTGGATCGTGACCAGCACCGGCGCGGCTTGGGCGGGCTGCCAGCTTTCGCGAACACGGGCGACCGCATCGTGAAATGGCGTATGCACTTGGTCAAAACGCTGCTGCCTTCCGGCATCGTCCAAGGCGGCATTTCCGGGGATGTCATAGATCTCGCTGCGCGCCGGAATACAGTCCGGGGCGTCAAGCGGGCGGTTGCAATCATAGACCAGACGGGAGATGTCACCGGCCACCAAAGGCGCGTCCAGGGCATCTGACAGCGCGTGCGCCACATCCAGCGCGCCAATGTCCCACGCGGCGTGCGAACAGCTTGCCGCAGGGGACAACCCCAACCCGTCCAACGCATCGGGTATCCGGCGCGAGGCGTGTTCACACACCAACAGCCAGCCCCCCTGCCCCTGCGGGTTCACGATGTTTACGGCATTCCAGTCGGTATTGGTCACGGTGCCCCTATCGTCTTGTTGCCTCACAATCACTACAGAATTTTCTAGCCTGTCAAGATTTTTTCTGTAATCTTTGCTTCACACTGATCTGCGCTGTACCGAAAGGAACATGAGTTGCACAAAAAAGCACTGGTCCGCGATCTGCTGAAAGAAAAGCAGACCGAGCTAACGGCGGCAGAGCGTAAACTGTCGGCTGTTCTGCTGGACGACCAGTTGCTTACGGGGCTGCAATCCATCACACGGCTGGCCGAGCTGGCCGAGGTGTCATCGCCCACCATCATCCGGCTGGCGCGCAAGCTGGGGTTCGATGGATTCTCGGATATGCAGGACGCCATCCGCGACGAAATCGGCGCACGGATGAAAAAGCCGCTGGCCAAGCTCGACACCCCCGGTGACAGCAGCGACCACGTGGTATCGCGCTTTATTCAGGCGGTATCGGGCAATGTGAACCGCACGCTTGAACGGCTTGATCTGGCTGAATTCGACGAGGTTGCGGCGCTGCTTTCCGATCCGTCGCACAGGCTCTATCTGCTGGGCGGGCGGATCACGCGGTCCAACGCGCATTACTTTTTCAACCACCTGCAGATCATCCGGCCGCAGGTCACCCTGCTTGATTCCTCCCCCAGTGCATGGCCACAATCCTTGCTGGATATGGACGCGGGTTCAGTGCTGATCGTGTTTGACATCCGCCGCTACGAAAAAGAGCTGGAAAAGCTCGCCGATCTTGCGGTCAAGCAAGGCGCGACCATCGTGCTGTTCACCGATGCTTGGGGGTCGCCCATCGAAAAACACGCCCGCCACTGTTTCCGCGCCATGGTCGAGGTGCCGTCGAGCTGGGACTCAACGCTGGCGATCAACTTTCTGATTGAAGCGCTGGTCGCCGACGTGCAATCGCGCAGCTCCGACCAGAGTGCCGAGAGGATCGCGGCGCTGGAACAGATGATCGGCGAGTCGCGCATTTTCCGCAGCAACTAAGCGTCAACCGCCCCCCGCACGCCGGCACTGCGACATCCGTTCATGACACATCAGAGTTTGCGTTGAACGGCAACATCCCCTAATCGGAACGCGCACCGCGTCTGCGTCGTTTTGTAAAGGATCTGCCATGAAGACCCCGTATTATCTGATCGACAAATCCCGCCTTCAGGCCAACATGGAAAAGATCGCCTGGCTGCGCGAGGCATCCGGCGCGAAATCCTTGCTGGCGTTGAAATGCTTTGCCACATGGTCGGTCTTTGACTTCATGGCGCAGTATATGGATGGGTCCACGTCCTCCTCGCTCTACGAGGTCAAACTGGGGTACGAGAAATTCGGCGGTGAAACCCACGCCTATTCAGTGGCCTATGACGATGACGAGATCGCCGAGGTGCTGGCCAATAGCGACAAGATCATCTTCAATTCCATCGGCCAGCTGGACCGTTTCGATGTGGCATCGGCAGGGCATACGCGCGGGCTGCGGGTGAACCCCGGTGTGTCGACATCGGAATTCGATCTGGCCGACCCCGCCCGCCCCTTCAGCCGTTTGGGCGAACATGATCCGGCGCAGATCGCCGCCGTGGCCGACCGCATCACCGGGCTCATGTTCCACAATAACTGCGAGAATGACGATTTTGACCGTTTCGCCGACATGCTGACGTTGATCGAGGACCGCTTTGGCGACACGATCCACCGAATGGACTGGATCAGCCTTGGCGGTGGCATCCATTTCACCGGCGAAGGCTACCCGCTGGACCGTCTCGCCGCGCGATTGAAAACCCTGTCGGATACCTATGGCGTGCAGGTCTACCTCGAGCCGGGCGAAGCCGCGATTACCGGTGCCGCCACGCTAGAGACGACCGTGCTCGACACGCTGCACAACGGCAAGAACCTAGCAATCGTCGACAGCTCGATCGAGGCGCATATGCTTGATCTGCTGATCTACCGCGAGCCCGCCAAAGTGGCCCCGAACACCGGCGACCACGACTGGATGATCTGCGGCAAATCCTGCCTTGCGGGCGACATCTTTGGCGAGTTCAAGTTCGACGCCCCGCTTAAACCCGGTGACCGCATTTCGTTTCAGGACGCTGCGGGCTATACTATGGTCAAGAAGAACTGGTTCAACGGCGTCAAGATGCCCGGCATCGCCATTCGTGAACTTGATGGAACGATCACATCGGTCCGGTCATTCGACTACGAGGATTTCAAATCCGCCCTCTCCTAACCCTTCCCTTACAAGAGGTGTACTGAATACATGAAACGTAACGTTCTTATCATCGGCGCCGGTGGCGTGGCTCAGGTCGTGGCGCATAAATGCGCGCAAAATAATGACGTGTTGGGCGATCTGCATATCGCCAGCCGCACTGTGTCAAAATGCGAAGCGATCATTGAAAGCGTGCATGCCAAAGGTGCGATGAAACAGGACGGCGTATTCAAGGCCCATGCGGTCGACGGGATGGACAGCGACGCGGTAGAGGCGCTGATCAACGAGCTTGGCGTGCAAATTGTGATTAACGTCGGCTCGCCCTTCGTGAACATGACCGTGCTCGAAGCCTGCATCCGCACCGGNGTCGCCTATATCGACACGGCCATTCACGAAGACCCGACCAAAATCTGCGAAACACCCCCGTGGTACGGCAACTACGAATGGAAACGCCGCGAGGATTGCGCCAAGGCCAACACCACCGCCATTCTGGGGGCAGGCTTCGATCCCGGTATGGTTAACGCCTTCGCCCGTTTCGCCGTGGACGAATTCATGGACGACGTGAAATCCATCGACATCGTCGACATCAACGCGGGCAATCACGGCAAGTATTTCTCGACCAACTTCGACCCCGAGATCAACTTCCGCGAATTNACCGGCACGGTCTACAGCTGGCAGGACGGCGCGTGGCAAGAGAACAAGATGTTCGAGGTCGGCCGCGAATGGGATCTNCCCGTNGTTGGCAAGCAAAAGGCCTATATGTCCGGCCATGACGAGGTGCATTCGCTCGCNGCGAACTANCCGCAGGCCGACGTGCGNTTCTGGATGGGCTTTGGNGATCACTANATCAANGTCTTNACCGTGCTGCANAACCTTGGCCTGCTGTCTGAACANCCCGTTGTGACCGCCGAAGGGCTNGAGGTCGTGCCGCTGAAGGTGGTCAAAGCCGTGCTACCCGACCCATCGACNCTTGCGCCGAACTATACNGGCAAGACCTGCATTGGCGATCTGGTCAANGGCACCAAGNACGGCAANGANGTNGAGGTGTTTGTCTACAACGTNGCCGACCACAAGGACGCCTATAACGAGGTCGGCAGCCANGGCATTTCCTATACCGCTGGCGTNCCNCCNGTGGCGATGGCGATGCTGATTGCCGATGGCACCTATGACACCGGCACGATGGTNAACGTNGAAGAGCTGGACCCAAAGCCGCTGTTCGCCCTGCTCGACACCATCGGTCTGCCGACCCGTGTCAAACTGGCGGATCAGGACACNGGCTGGGACGAGGCCATCGCCTAAGCCNGCCGCCTGAGGCACCCACNCCAACAACCCGCGCGCCCTTGCACCCGCGCGGGTTACCTNNCCCCGANGGGCCGTACCCCCCATNAAATCAAACGATTAAACACAAACAGCCCAGCGCGCGATCATGCGTGCAGGGTGATCAATTTGATTATAAAAAAATNCAGACGGTTGTGCCGCCAAGTTCAAAATCTAACGANGTTTGAAAGTGGCGGACCGAGGAGGATTCGAACCCCCGACCCCCTGATTCGTAGTCAGGTACTCTATCCAGCTGAGCTATCGGTCCGTTAAGGCGGGGTTTAGTTCTGGGCGCGGGGGTTTGCAACCCCTTCTTTTGCCTAACGTGAATTTTCTTCAAACAAATTAGAAAGACCCGTCGCCCTTGGGCAATGTCACGATGAATACCGTGCCCGACGCGCTGGTCTCTGACAGTTTGAGCGTCCCACCGTGACCGCGCACCAGCTCTGCCGCGATGGCAAGGCCCAGACCTGAGCCCCCCTTGCGCGCACCGCCCTTGAACGCAGTAAACAGATGCTCCCGCGCCTTGGGGGGAAGGCCGGGGCCGTTGTCGCTGACGCGGATCACCCAGTCGCTGGCNTGTTCACTGGCAGCAACGATGATTTCGCCAGATTTACCCGTGGCGATGATCGCCTGTCGGGCGTTGCGCACGAGATTCGCCAAGACCCTGAACAAATGCTCCGGATCGGCGCGCACGTGCAAATCTTGCGGCACGTCGCAGGTGAACGNCAGGTCCGCCCCGTTGATCGCCAGCCGCTCGCTATCAACNACGTCATCGACGATGCGCAACAGTGGCGTGACCGTCAGCGTCGGGCTTGGCTCTTCCGCGCGGCCAAAGGCCAGCGTGGATTCGCACAGGTGCACGGCGCGGGTGATTGAGCTGACCAGCTTCGGGGCCATGCGTTTGACCGTCGGATCCTCGGACATTTCGATCCGGTCGGTAAACAGCTGTGCCGATGTCAGGATGTTACGCAGATCGTGGCTGATCTTGCTCACCGCCTGCCCCAGCTGCGCCAGACGCTCTTTCTGGCGCAGGGCTTGGGTCAGTTCGGTTTCAAGCTTCATCAAAGCTTCTTCGGCNTCGCGCACCTCTGTCACACCAGCNGAAGGCGAAATGATTCGTCGCGCATCCTCGGGGGCAAGNGCGTAGTTCTGCATATGCCCGACCACACCCTTGATCGGTTTCAGCAAAAACGCCCGCATGGTCAGAAACAGCAAAAACGCCGTGATCATCGAGATGGCGGCAGACAGCACCAGAATGCGAATACCATAGTCGATCATGGCGGTCCGTAAGGAGCCCGCCTCCATCGTGATTTCGATCAGCAAGCCCGCATCCTGTACCGGGGCACCGATCACGCGGATCACCCCCGGCTCTGTTTCGGCGAGCTGATGGAACGCATCGCGAATCAACACCCATGCGGAGGCATCGCGCAGATCGTATGTCTCTTTGATGGTCTGCGACATCGGGGACGACAGTGCCAATTGCCGTATACGGTCCCGCCGCAGCACCACATTAAACACCTGCGCGGTGCGCAACAGCTCTGCCTCAAGCTCGGGGTCGATCATATCGCTTGCGAGCAGGGTCAGCGACGCGATCTGCGCCCTCTCCAGCCGGTTCATCATGTATTCTTCGCGAAACCGAGCGATAGAGGGCACAAAGATCAACACTTCTGCCAGCATCACAAAGATGGTGGTCAGAATAAGAAGCCTGCCAGAGAGGGATTTGAGCATAGGCGCGCGCTTTATGGGATGAACCGCTGCACCAGTCGAACGACAGTCTTGACCAAATCGCTTTCGAACAGACGCGGGCTGAAATACGCCCCCGCCGCACGTTTGTTGATTTCGCCGATGGTGGGGTAAGGTGCAACCATAGACGCAATCTGGCTCATTTTCATGTTATTTGCCAGCGCCAAAGCCCACAGGTTGATCAACTCTCCTGCTTGGTAACCGACGATGCTTGCGCCCACGGGGCGCCCCTTGACCACCATGACCTTGATCAAACCTTTGGTTTTACGCTCCGCGATGGCGCGATCATTGTGGTTATAGTGAAAGCGCACGACCTCCAGCTTGTCACCGTGTTTCTCTTTGGCTTGCGCCTCGGTCAGGCCGACTTGCGACAGTTCTGGGTCGGTGTAGGTGGCCCAAGGGATATGCGCCGTCTTCGCCTTGGCGGGCAGCGCGAACATCAGCGACCGGATCACGACGCCGCCGTGATAGCCCGCGACATGGGTAAATTGCATCCCGCCTGCGACGTCGCCAATGGCATAGACCTTGCGGTTGGTGGTGCGCAGGGAATCGTCAACCTTGATCCCGTTCTTGATCGGTTCGATCCCCGCCTTTTCCAGATCCAGACGATCCGTGTTTGCCTTGCGGCCGACGGCCACCAGAAGATGCGAGCCTTTGAACACGCGCCCGTCTTTTGCTTCCACCTCTATCGCGCCGACATCCCCACGGATTTCAGCGGCTTGCGCACCTTCTGCAATCTCGATGCCTTCGTCCTTAAGCGTTTGCAAAACGATGGCGGCAAGTTCGGGGTCGTCCTTTGAAAGCGCTTTATCTCCCTCGATCACGGTAACCTTGCACCCCATGCGTATATGGGCCTGCGCCATTTCCATCCCGATCGGCCCGCCACCGATGATCAGCAGATGCTCGGGCTTTTCGCGCAGATTGAACAACGTCTCGTTCGTCTCGTACGGCGTTTTATCCAGACCTGTAATTGGGGGCACCAGCGGCGATGATCCCGTCGCGATGACGATGCGCCGCGCCTTGATCACCGTATCCCCGGCCTGCACTTCGTCTTCGGAGATGAAGCGCCCGTACTCGCGGATCACGTTGACCCCGAAGCCTTCGAAGCGTTCCTGGCTGTCGACCGGCGCGATCTGCGCAATCACGTCCGCCACATGATCTTTTGCAGCGGCGTAATCCACCTCGCCCGCCGCATTGGCCACGCCATATTCCGCGCTGTGCCGCTGCCCATAGGCCGCCTTGCCCGTAGCAATCAGCGCCTTTGACGGCACGCAGCCAAAGTTCAGGCAGTCGCCGCCCATCTTGTGCCCTTCAAGCAGCACAACGTCCGCCCCCATTTGTGACGCCCCCGCCGCGACGGACAACCCGCCGGAGCCTGCGCCAATGATCAACAGGTCGGTTTTAATGCGGTTCATTTCAAAAGTTCCTTTTTGCCGGTGACAGCTTTCAACACGACGGGCAGCACCGACAAAGCGCAAAGCCCCAGAATGGGAAGCAGGATGTGAGGTTCGAATATAATGCCGAAGTCTGGCGTTTCACCCCGTGCAAAAACGGAACCCAGCCCAGCACCGATTGAGGTGAACACAAGCGACCCGGGGATGATCCCTAGAAAGGTAGAGATCACAAAGCGATAAAGAGGCACGCCCAGAAAGGCAGGAATAAGGTTCGCCACAAAGAAAGGGACCACGGGCACCAATCGTATGAAGAAAAGCATCGACCACTGGTTTTCGTCAATGCCCGCTTTGACCTTCCGCACAAGCCCCTCCGACGCGTCCATACGCGCCTTCAATGTCTCTCCGAGACCCATACGCGCGGCAAGAAAGATCACGACCGCCCCCAGTGTCGCGCCGGTGACATTTGCCAGAACGCCGAACACTGTCCCGAATAGAAAACCGCCAGTGATTGTTGCCACGCTCGCCCCTGGAAGGGAGAACCCCACAATCATGATATAAATACCCAGGAACACGAGGATCGTCAGCGCATAGTGCTGGTCACGAAAAGCGATCAACGCCTCGCGGTTGTCGCGCAGCGTCTCGAAGGTAAGGTAATCGCGCAGGGCGAAATAGCCGATCACCGCGACCGCCAAGATGGCCACAAAGGGCAAGTAGCGAAACCACGAAGGCTTTTCAGAGGCTTGTGCGGACATATTGTCGGGTCACTTTCAAAAGGGTATAGGTTGCTCCTTATTAGATGGGTCAAATATCGCCAGTCAGATAGGGTGCTCACGTGTGGTTGATGTGAAGGCGGCTTTTATGACGATGTCACGGCAATTCCCAAGAAAACTGTAACATTGCGCAGATAAGCTGGCTTAATTTGTTGCAAAGGCCGAAATAACGGCACCAAGGGTTTGACTTGCCCGTGCTGCAGCTTTAGGAGCAGGGCTTGAAATGACAGTGACGCGCCGAATCTGGTCGCGTGCTAAAGTATAAAGTGGAGTCGGAGCGATGAAACGCACCTATCAACCTTCAAACCTTGTGCGCAAACGGCGCCACGGTTTCCGCGCACGCATGGCAACCAAAGCGGGTCGCAAGATCATCAACGCGCGCCGTGCACAAGGCCGGAAGGAACTGAGCGCGTAATACGCGACCTCGGTTTCAAAAAGATATGACACCGTCGGAGGCACCTATGGATGGCAGCATCGCCACACCAGAGGAAACGCTTCCGGCGGTTTCTTTACGTGTGCAAACGCTCAAAAATCGCCCCGACTTTCAACGGGCATCCCGTGCCCCTCGGGTCGCCATGCCCGGTTTCATCCTGCAGATGCGTAAACGCGCAGCGGGCGAAGCCGATGGCATACGGGTTGGATTCACCTGCTCTAAAAAAGTGGGCAACGCCGTCGCGCGCAATCGGGCCAAACGACGTCTACGCGAAGTCGCACGCCTGACGCTCCCTCACGAGGGACGCGACGGTATGGACTATGTCCTCGTAGGTCGCAGCGATGCCACGGCATCCCTCCCTTTTGACAAATTGCAGTCGGATTTCACCAAAGCCTTGGGGATCCTGCACGGCAAGCAACGCTCTGGCTCAAAAAAGTGACCCCTTTGGCGCGCGTTTTGGCACTGCCTGTGAAAGGGTATCGCCTCGTCTTTAGCCCCTGGGTTGGCCACAACTGCCGATACCACCCGACATGCAGCGCATATGCGCTGGAAGCACTTGCTAAACATGGCGGCATCAAGGGCGGCTGGCTCACCCTGCGGCGCATCGCTCGCTGCCACCCTTGGGGCGATAGCGGCATCGACAACGTACCTGACTAGCCCTTCCGCTTCTCTCCTTTCTCTACATCACCAATCGCCGCCATACACATGCACTGGCGCTTGATCGGCAAACCCAGTTGCACTAAGCCAAGCCCATGCTTGATCATCCCGAAGATATTCACCCGCTTTTCAACGGTGCCCCCCAAAGCACCGAGTTTCGCAAACTGCGCAAACGTCTTGTGCGACAAACGCGCGAGGCGATTGAGCAATACGGGATGATCGAATCCGGCGGCAAATGGCTGGTTTGCATGTCCGGGGGAAAAGATAGCTACACCCTGTTGGCCATCTTGCATGAGCTCCAATGGCGCGGTCTTCTGCCCGTCGAACTGGTCGCCTGTAACCTCGATCAAGGTCAGCCCAATTTCCCCGCCACGGTCTTGCCCGCGTTTCTTGAAAAGATGGGTGTCAAACACCGCATCGAATACCAAGATACCTATTCCATCGTCATGGATAAAATACCCGCGGGCCGCACATTCTGTGCGCTGTGCAGTAGGCTTCGTCGGGGGCACCTCTATCGCATCGCGCGCGAAGAAGGATGTACCGCTGTTGTCCTAGGCCACCACCGTGACGATATCCTAGAGACGTTTTTCATGAACCTGTTTCATGGCGGGCGCTTGGCGACCATGCCGCCAAAACTCGTGAACGAAGAAGGCGATCTGTTCCTATACCGCCCCCTCGCCCATGTCGCGGAGGTCGATTGCGAAAAATTCTCTACTGCCATGAATTATCCAATCATTCCGTGTGATTTGTGCGGCTCGCAAGACGGTCTGCAACGCCAGCAGGTAAAATCGATTCTAGACGGCTGGGAGGCGAATAGCCCCGGACGCCGTCAGGTGATGTTCCGCGCGCTGATGAACGCACGCCCTTCGCATCTGTTGGACCCGAACCTGTTTGATTTTGCGGGCCTCACTCGAGACAAGTAAACCCTCGAAAAGCTGAGGGTTTAATTCAAATCCTTTAGATTAAAGGCAGAACATTAATCTTTTGGTCAGAGGCAAGGGCTATCGGTATGGCGGTAACACTGTCAGCCGAGGCTTCATTTGCAACACGATCTTAAACCCAATCTTTCGAGGCGCAGCACAACCCGTCGCCATTTACCCGCCGGCCTCGTGCTCTTGCTGGGGTTTGCGTTGTCCGTGCTTTGGTTCGGCTGGCAGGGGTTAATTTTCATCGGCTTTATCGCCCCCCCTTTGCTGTATTTGGCGTCAGATAGGTGGCGGAGTACCCCATCAGAACCAATGCGAACGCGCCCCCTGGATAGGACGTCCACTGCCCGACCAAGCGGCGGCACCGATCCTACACCTCGGGAACCGATGCAGCACGCTCAAGTGCTATTCCAGCCTCAGATATCCACCCATTCCGGCATGATCACCGGATTCTCTGCAGTTCCGACCTGCCACACCAGCATGAACACCGATATGGCCGCGCCGCTCAACGCCTCGGAAATTGCAGAGGATGAAACTCCTTTCAGTCACTTCAGCAATCTGACTCACGCGCTGCACAGGGCCAAAACCCTGCAACGAGCGTCTCACTTTCCTATTATCATCACATGCAGCCTTTCTACCGAGCAAGTGGATGACGCGCAGCTGGCGGCAAAACTGGAATGGGAACTTGATCGTCTTGACGTCAAAACCGCGACTTTGCGACTAGCCCTGCCGCAACACCTTTGCCAGCATACGCCTTCTCACCCACTCATTTCTACATGCCGTGACCTTCGTACGCTAGGATGCGGTATCGCGCTTAACGGTTTCGGCAGCGGTCCGCACTGCGTTGAGATTATTCAAAAATGCGGCGTTGACCTCGCGATTATCGACCCATCTCTCACCAATGACGTTGATAAACACCCCAACCGTCGCCGCATCCTGTCAGCGGTAGTTGCGATGGCTCATGATTTGGGCGTCGAAACCCTGGCTTGTGATATACGAACCGCCGGA
The DNA here is from genome assembly GCF_002167505.1 of Sulfitobacter sp. TMED3. Classification (NCBI taxonomy): domain Bacteria; kingdom Pseudomonadati; phylum Pseudomonadota; class Alphaproteobacteria; order Rhodobacterales; family Roseobacteraceae; genus Sulfitobacter; species Sulfitobacter sp. TMED3. The sequence goes on from NZ_NHBI01000004.1 coordinate 13,782, forward strand.
GAGCATAGCTTATTGTCTCAACTGGGCTGCGACCATGTTCAAGGCGACGGCATCGCGCCGCCCATGCAGATACACGAAGCGACCACTTGGATGCATACACATAGCCAAAAACTGACACGTCTGCCCAGTGTGGTAGGTGGCATTCGTTGATGTTTGGCTTCGGCAGATCAGTGTGCACCAAAGGGGAAAAGGCGAATCTACTTGACCTTTGGTGCCTTACTCTGTTGAACCCACGCTGATATTACAGGCATCAGGTGACGGTCACATGGACGATCAAAACAAGAATCTCATTTTCGCGACGGTTCTAAGTTTCATAGTCATCCTAGGGTGGTTCTTGTTGTTTCCGCCTCCGGAAACCGAAACCATCACTGACCCAGCTGCCACACAGCAAGTGACGGACGCGACCTCGACAGAAGCTATTGTCCCTTCAAGTGCAGGCGCAGCCGACAATGTGACCGATGCGTCGGACGAGGCAACGGCAGCTCTCGAAGAAGCGCCGCGTATTCCCGTTGAAACGGCGCGCATTTCCGGCTCAATCTCNCTGCTAGGNGGGCGGGTCGATGACCTTCATTTGAAGGATTACAATACAACTATCGAAAAAGATTCTCCCATCGTAAGCTTGCTATCACCTGCAGGCACACCCGACGCCTACTATGCGCTTTACGGCTGGGCTCCAGGTGCGGGGATTGCCCCTGAACAGGTTCCAGGACCAAACACCCTTTGGACACTTAGCCAAGGTGAAACGCTGTCAGTCGAAACCCCGGTCACGCTCACTTGGGACAACGACGCCGGTCAGCTTTTCTCACGCACCATCTCAATCGACGAAAACTATATGTTCAAGATCGAACAGAAGGTTGAGAACACTTCCGAAAACTCGGTTTCGCTTGCACCTTACGGGCTAATTGCACGCCACGGTATTCCAAGCGACGCGCAGAATTTCTTCATTCTTCACGAGGGTCTTGTCGCCATGAACAATGGTGAACTGCTTGAGACCGCTTGGGATGATATTCCCGAGCTGGATGTCGTGAACGGCGTGCCATCCAAACGTATTGACGGTGTAACCAACGGCTGGATCGGCTTCACCGGGCACTATTTCATGACCAACCTGATNCCGGATCCGGNACAGCCAACNCGCTTANCNGTCAAATACCTGCCACGCACTGAGATTTTTCAAACCGAATCNGTGATGCCGACGCAAACNGTCGCAAGCGGGCANACAGCAACGGTCACCACACAGTTGTTCGCCGGTGCCAAAGAATGGGAAATTCTGCGCGACTATGAGGCGCAAGGCGTGTANAANTTTATCGACTCCATCGATTGGGGCTGGTTCTTTTTCCTGACCAAACCGATCTTTTGGGTACTTCACCACCTAAACCTGCTGATCGGCAACATGGGTGTCGCGATCATCGGCCTGACGTTGCTGATCAAAGCTCTGCTCTTCCCACTTGCGTATAAATCCTANGTTTCGATGGCGAAGATGAAAGAGCTTCAGCCACAGATGGAGAAGCTGAAAAAGGANGCAGGCGACGACCGTCAAAAGCTTCAACAGGGCATGATGGAGCTATATAAACGCGAGAAAGTGAATCCAGCCGCCGGCTGTCTGCCGATTTTGNTGCAGATNCCGATTTTCTTTTCCCTCTACAAAGTGATCTTCGTCACGTTGGAGCTGCGCCACGCCCCCTTCTTCGGCCCGTTTCAGGATTTGAGCGCCCCAGACCCGACATCTATCTTCAACTTCTATGGTCTGCTGCCATGGGCTGCGCCCGAAGCAGGGACCGTTCTNGCCTTGGTCTTTATCGGGATCCTACCGCTGCTGCTGGGTATTTCNATGTTCCTGCAGCAGAAACTGAACCCGGCCCCTACGGATCCCACGCAGCAGATGATCTTTGCCTGGATGCCATGGGTGTTTATGTTCATGCTTGGCGGTTTCGCATCTGGCCTCGTTGTCTACTGGATCGCAAACAACACGATTACCTTTACGCAGCAGTANCTGATCATGCGCAGNCANGGCTATAAGCCNGATATCCTAGGGAATATTAAAGGCAGCATGAAATTCGGACGGAAGGGTGATCCGAAATAATGACAACAGTGAACCAGCTCTATCGCCACCCGCTCAAAAGCAATGGTCGCGAAGAGCTGGATCATACAGCGCCCTCCCAGGGGCAGTCGATGCCGTGGAACCAGACCTGGGCGGTGGCGCATGGCGCGACGCGTCTAGATGAGACCGAATGGGCGCATTGTGCAAATCTGAGCACCGGGTCAAAAGCACCATTTGGTTTGATACTACAACACCNTGGAGCGAGCTTGATTGGGTCGGGAACGACGTGTCAGCTGGCGAAACTGTCCTACGCGTACGGGAAACCATCAAGCGGTGCCAAGCGACCACCGCGAATCCACTCAACGGCGAGCGCGACATCGACATGTTGCGCGTATTGAGCACTTGGGGTCACCAAGATTTCCGCGTATACGCTGAGGTCATTCACACGGGCTCCGTCGCAATTAGCGACCAGGTAAAGGTACTTTAACTCATGCAANTCCAATTTAGCATCGCCGAAGAGCCTGATGCCTATGCAGCCGAAAAAGGCCGCATGCTATTTGCAGGCGAAACGCTGTTTGTGAAAGGCGTTGTCGCGATGGACGGCCTGCCACCCGCCNACCGGATGGAGGTGTGTTTTGCAGGGCGATCAAACGTTGGTAAATCGACTTTGATCAATGCCTTGACGGGCACAAAAGCGCTGGCAAGAGCGTCCAACACGCCGGGGCGCACTCAAGAGATCAACTATTTTACCGCGGCCGACGATCACTACCTCGTCGATTTGCCCGGGTATGGCTATGCAAACGCCCCTCTACCCGTCGTCGAAAAATGGCAACGGTTGCTGAAACAGTACCTTTCAGGTCGGCAAACGCTCCGCCGTGCGTTTGTGCTGATCGACGCGCGGCATGGTGTGAAGAAGGTTGATGACGAAATCATGTCTTTGCTAGATAGCTCAGCCGTGACTTTTCAATGTGTCCTCACGAAAGCCGACAAGGTTAAAGAAGTAGAGCGTCAGAAGGTTNTGGATCAGGTCCGTGGTGCGCTTGCCAAGCACCCAGCCGCCTACCCCGAAATCGTGGTTACGTCTTCTGAAAAGGGCTGGGGCATCCCTACGCTCCGTGCCATTATCGCGACGTTGGAGTGACGAGCACTTCGGCGTTTACCGAGGCAGAGAATGAGAAAACAANACATGAATCGCGACTGGATCGCCACCGCACGCACCCTGAGCCAAGCGCTCCCCTACTTGCAGCGTTACGCTGACGCGACCGTTGTTATAAAGCTGGGCGGTCACGCCATGGGCAGCGACGATGCGATGGAAGAGTTCGCGCGCGACGTAGCACTTATGCGCCAGGTCGGCGTGAACCCCGTCATCATTCANGGCGGCGGCCCGATGATCAATGACATGCTCGGCCGGCTGAACATCAAGTCCGAATTCGTAAACGGCAAACGGGTGACCGACGCTGCCACGATGGAAATCGTTGAAATGGTTCTGTCGGGCCTTGTGAACGCCCGCATTGTGCAAGCGATCACGGCACAGGGTGGGCGTTGCGTCGGTGTGTCTGGCAAGGACAGCGGCCTTATTATCTGTGACCAAGAGGACCCAGAGCTGGGGTTGGTTGGCGCACCGACCGAAGTAAACCCCCGTTTGCTACGCGATCTAGCCGACAAAGGNATTATCCCGGTGATTGCGCCCCTTGGCATGGGCCGCAACGGCGAAACATTTAACATCAACGGNGATACTGCGGCGGGCGCGATTGCAGCTGCGCTGAAGGCAGACCGCTTGCTGCTGCTTACCGACGTTGCAGGCGTGAAGAATGCCGAAGGCGACGTNCTGACGGAGCTAACAGCGAGCCAGATACGCGAGATGGTGGCAGACGGAACGATTGCCGGTGGTATGATACCCAAAACGCAAACTGCGCTTGATGCGATCGACGGTGGCGTCCGCGCAGCGGTGATTCTGGACGGGAGAGCCCCTAACGCCTGCTTGTTGGAGCTTTTCACCGAACATGGTGCAGGGAGCATTATCCGCGGCCAGTANCAACGACGTCTTTGATTATTGCATATTGCCCCCTCCCCTGTTTCCGGCTGTTTGAGCTTCTTGTTTATGCGGCCGATACATTAAGGAAACGTTGATGAGACGCCTTATTCTGATGCGCCATGCAAAAGCAGGTTGGCCGGCGGGGATCGCGACGGACTTTGACCGGCCTTTGGATGACAAAGGTCGNCAAGACGCACATGCAATCGGGCGATGGCTCGACGCCGAAGACTACAGACCTGATCTTGTGCTATGCTCTGCATCTCGGCGAACGTCGGAAACGCTCGAACTTTTGGAAATTCCCTCCGCTGTTAAACGAATCTTCACAGACCGNCTTTATCTAGCANATACAGAACGNCTGATGGCGGCCATACAGGGCGCTGAAGGGTCCACAGTATTACTTCTGGCGCACAACCCCGGCGTGGCNGAGATGGCGCACCTCCTGCCCCGTGTGGGTGCCANAGCTCATCTTGCAGCCGGAACCCCACCGGGTGCGACAATGGTGATGTCATTCGNNGTGGACGACTGGAGGGGNGTGCACTGGCACANCGGCGACGTACAGGCGTACNTGACGCCACGGATGCTTGCCCAATAGAAAAGGGCGGGGAAATCCCCGCCCTTGAAACTTAGTGGCCCAAAATNTGGCTGAGGAANAGCTTGGTCCTCGGGCTTTGGGGGTTGTTAAAGAACTCTTCAGGTTCGTTCTGTTCGACGATCTGACCTTCATCCATAAAGATGACGCGGTTGGCCACCTGACGGGCAAAGCCCATCTCGTGCGTNACGCAGAGCATCGTCATGCCTTCCTCNGCCAGTTCGACCATCGTGTCCAGNACCTCTTTGATCATCTCCGGNTCCAGGGCTGAGGTTGGTTCGTCAAACAACATGATACGCGGACGCATACACAGGCTGCGCGCGATCGCCACGCGTTGCTGCTGGCCACCAGAAAGCTGNCCTGGGTACTTGTCCGCCTGATCCGGGATCTTAACCTTCTCAAGGAAATGCATNGCGATTTCTTCGGCTTCCTTCTTAGGTGTTTTTCGCACCCAGATCGGAGCAAGNGTGCAGTTTTCGAGGATCGTCAAGTGNGGGAAAAGGTTGAAGTGCTGGAAACACATCCCGACTTCGGAGCGGATCTTGTCGATGTTCTTAACGTCCGAAGACAGCACCGTACCGTCGACTTCGATCCGGCCTTTCTGATGCTCTTCCAAGGCATTGATACAGCGGATCAGAGTTGACTTCCCCGAGCCCGACGGTCCGGCAATAACGATACGTTCACCACGGTANACGGTCAGNTCAATATCCCGNANNACGTGAAACGTNCCNTACCANTTGTTCATGTTCTCGATGCTGATCGCGACCTCGTTCGAGACTTTCAGCGCTTGTGCTTGTTCAGCCATAATTACAGCCTTTCCTTAATGGTGGTCGGTCTGGAGTTGACGTTCCAGCCATTGTGAATATTGCGAGATGCCGTAGCAGACGACGAAGAAGAGCAAGGCGGCAAAGCCCCAAAGTTCCCAGTAGACNCCGTTCCAGTCAGTCGACGCTAGGATCGGCCCGCGGATCATCCCNACCAGGTCGAACATCGAAATAATCGACACCAACGTAGTATCCTTGAACAGCCCGACGGCCACGTTAACGATCCCTGGGATCGAGATTTTCAAGGCTTGGGGCAAAATAATCAGGCGCATGGCCTGCGCATAATCNAGGCCCAAGCTGTCTGCAGCCTCGTATTGACCACGTGGCAAGGCTGCCAACCCACCCCGGATCACCTCGGCGATATAGGCAGACGCGAACATGGTGATCATGATGATAACACGCAGGATCAGGTCGAAGTTTGTGCCCGGTGGCAGGAAGTAAGCCAGGACCACGTTGGCAACAAAAAGCAACGTAATCAGAGGCACCCCTCGGATAAACTCAATGAAAACAACGCAGATCAGTTTGATGATCGGCAAGCTCGATTGACGACCCAGCGCAAGCAGAATGCCCATCGGCAGGGACAAAGANACNCAGATCACGCCCAAGATCATGTTGAGCATAAAGCCCCCCATGTTCCGCGAGGCGACCGGTTCCAGCGCGAGCACGCCNGATAGGCTTGGCGTAATGAAGCCAAGGACAAACCACGTCACGACGCCTGCAATGAGACCCGCNAAAAGGCCGCCTGCAAAGCTTGTNTTAACGATTCTGCTGTAGACCACATAGCCNACCACAACNGCCAGCAACGCCGACAATGGCACCAAAAGGGAACCGCCCCAAATCAACCAAAAGGCGATGAAAGGATAGATGACGGTAAAAAGGATGAGCCCACGTGGCAGATTGCTAAACAGCACCGGTGACACGGCGACGAACAGTAGTACGAATGCCAATGTCGGGCGCCAGTAGCCGTCCTGTGGATAGGCGATACCAAACANCAGNTGGTTCCAGCGTTCTGTCAGCACCGAGAAACAGCCAGCTTGGACACCGTCCAATACTTCGCGACACTCGCGAATGTTGGATGTCGTCCAAACGCCGCCCAGCAACCAAGGAAGGAAGCCGGAAAGGATCAGATAGATAACGTAAAGCGCTGCGAGCGTGAGAATGGTGTAAGGGATCGACGAAAACAGGCTTTCGCGGACCCATTTTACAGGCCCCTGCGCGGTTGGCGGGGGCGCGTGCTGTGGCAACATGGTGTCCCGCACATAAGGGACGGAGGCGGCGTGTGTATCTGACATCTTACCGCTCCTTCAAGCTGACAGAGTTGTTGTAAACGTTCATGATCGCAGAGATCGACAGCGAGATCGTAAGATAGAACAGCATCAGCAAAAGCACGCATTCGATCGCGCGGCCGGTTTGGTTCAATGTGATCCCCCCCAGTGTCGCAGTGATATCGGCATACCCTACGGCAATCGCGAGCGACGAGTTCTTGGTGATGTTGAGGTATTGCGAAATCAGCGGCGGAATGATCACACGCAACGCCTGCGGCAGAACCACAAGNTTCATGACCCGCTTCGGGCGCAAGCCCANNGACGANGCAGCTTCGGTCTGCCCTTTTGAGATCGCCTGAATACCTGCACGCACGTTTTCGGCGATGAAGGCACCGGTGTATACGGACAAAGCCAACCACAATGCGATCAGCGGCGCGCCGATCTGCAGACCACCACGGAAGTTAAAGCCCTTAAGCTCGGGGTAATCCAATGCGATGGGGCTGCCCATGATGAAGAACATCACAATCGTCGGCACCAGCAAGATCGCGACAGTGGGCCATCCCATAGGCAGCAGCTTGCCCGTACGGAACAGAAGGCTAACCGCATACCGGCGATAGATAATCGCGGCGATGATCGACAGCACAAAGGTCGCAACCACGATCATAGACCCCGGGCCCCAAACCGGTGCGGGAATATAGATGCCCCGGTTGGTGAAGGCGAAGGCGTCGAAAAGCATGCTCGACGTGGCGTTGTCACCGCGGAACTTGTTGGGCGCGGGCAANACGGCCGTCATCAAGGTGTAGATCATCAGGATCCAGATCAGNACCGGAATATTCCGGAAAATCTCGACGTAGACCGACATCAGTTTGGACACGAGCCAGTTCTTGGACANGCGCGCCACACCGGCGATCACACCCAGAATTGTCGCAGTGANACAGGCCAGAAACGCAACAAGAAGCGTGTTGATGATACCGACCATTGCGGCACGCAGGTTCGATGACTGGCTGTTATAATCGATTAAGGATTGGTTGATATCGTAGCCGGCTGGCACGTTCAAAAACCCGTAAGAGATGTTCAATCCGGCCTCTGCCAGATTTCGTACCAGGTTAATGCCCAGAAACGACATCAATGCGATAAGCAGTATCAGCGCGATAAACTGGAAAGTGTAGGATCTATAGCGGGTGTCGTTAAGCAACATCGACAGCCGGAACGAGCCCTGTTGAGGGTCGGACATTGTCGTCATCAGATTTTCCCTGTGTGCCGGACCTGTTTTTCACGCACCATTCGGTGTCGCGGGCCGGGTTTTATTTTTGCGTCGTATAGGCGCAAAGGGCGCGGAATTGCTCCGCGCCCCTCGACGGNTGTGTTTAGCGGAAAGGAGGCGCGTACATCAGGCCGCCGTCTGTCCACTGAGCGTTCAGGCCACGGGCCAGACCGATTGGTGTTTCTTCGCCGATGTTCTTGGCAAAGATTTCGCCGTAGTTACCTTGCGACGCGATGGCTTTTTTCGCCCAGTCAGCTTCCAGACCCAGCATTTCACCCAAAGTACCTTCGGTGCCAAGCAGACGGGCAACTTCTGGGTTTGTGGTGTTTGTTGTCATCTCTTCGACGTTTGCCGATGTGACACCCAGCTCTTCAGCTGCGATCAGAGCGTAGAGAACCCAGCGGGTTACATCGCCCCAGTCGTTGTCGCCATGGCGAACAAGCGGGCCCAGAGGCTCTTTGGAGATGATTTCGGGCAGGATGATGTGCTCACCTGGGTTTTCAAAGGTCGCACGTGTCGCGGCCAGACCGGAGGCGTCGGTAGTATAGGTGTCGCACGCACCGGCCAGATACTGCTGTTGGCCTTCGGCGTTTGTTTCAACAGGCACGGGCTCGTAGCTGATGTTGTTGTTGCGGAAGAAGTCCGCGAGGTTCAGCTCGGTCGTGGTGCCGGTTTGGATGCAGACAGTCGCGCCATCCAGATCCTTGGCNGAGGAAACGCCAAGNTCTTTCGGAACCATGAAGCCCTGACCGTCATAGTAGTTCACGCCGATGAAGTCGAACTTGAGGTCGACATCGCGGCTGAAGGTCCATGTGGTGTTACGTGCNAGGAAATCGATCTCGCCCGAAGCCAGCGCGGTGAAGCGTGTTTTGCCGGTTGTGGGGATGAATTCGACAGCTGCGGGGTCGCCCAGTACAGCAGCGGCAACGGCGCGGCATACCGCCACGTCAAAGCCTTCCCATTCACCATTGGCGTTGGGGGCCGCAAAGCCAGCCAGACCGGTGGTAACGCCGCAGTTCAGCTTGCCGCGCGCTTTGACATCGTCAAGCGTGGACGCAGCAGCTGCGCCAGCCGCAAGGCCGGCTACTGTTAGCGCACCAAAAAATACGGATTTGTTCATTTTAACCTCTTCCTGATTTTCCGCCACGTTTTAGGGCGGTTCACCCGGCACCTTTTCGGACCGGAGATGTTTTGGCGGGGTTATCCCCGTCAGTGGAAGGGAGTTTGGGCGAATTTACGCCGGAACGTCAAGTCAGTGTGCTTAAAAAATGCCCTCAATCCTATGTATTGGGGTCACCGTGAAACCTATTCGGGCACGCTCAGGTCAAACATCAACTTAGCGTGTAAGAAACTAGTCTTTTTCACTGCGGCCAAGGCGTCTGCCTCGTCATCATTGCCCCACTGNTCGGCCTGCCAAATCTCGTCCAGACGCGAAATTTCCCAAATCGATTCCGCTTCCNTTGCGTCAAGCGCCGCCGCAAAGCCCANGATNANCGAGCCNGANAGGCTCACAAGGTCGTGNAAGGCAGCGAGTTGAAAGTTGCTTAACGCATGGGTGCGCGCNGACAGGCGTGCGACATCCGCAGGTGACTGGGGTTCGTGCATGATCCCCACNCGGGNCTGCAAGCTCACGCCCAAGGCNTCGCGGGCCCACTCCAGCATGGGGTCCCATTGTTCGGCCTGCCGCGCGACCAGCTCAGCCGGGCTATCCGCGCGATAGCACAGCAGATCACAGTCGCCGTAGGCCGCCAACATATCCGCAACCTCGGCATGTTGCAGCGCAACCTTGTCGATCGCGGCATTGGCGGTNTTNGTNGCGGGCATGGTGTCGGGGTTNATCACCCCGTCCTGTGCCTGCCACTCAGCGGCGATTTTCTGCGCCATNGCNCGGGTTGGCACCACCAGCGCACGTTTGGCCGGCGTCTTGATCCCGCGCCCGTCAAGCTCGACAGTATAGCCACCCTCCGCCTCGACAACGGCCGCCTCTTTCCAGAAACGTTTCGCTTTCCAATCGCTCACCCCCAATCCTCCTCGAACGGGTCAGCAGGCACGTCGGAGGGTGCCCACTGGAACGTGTCCCAGGTGCGCGCCATATGGTCCGGCAGCGGGGCCGTGAGGTTCAGCCGCGCCTTGGTGACAGGNTGCTCCAGCGTCAGGGATCGCGCATGCAGGTGCAGCTTCTTAGAGATATCACCCCCAAGTTGTGCACCCCATCCGTCGCCCATGTTCTCCTGACCTGAACCGCCATATTTACCATCTCCGACAATGGGATGCCCGATTTCAGCCATATGCGCACGCAGCTGGTGCGTCCGGCCCGTCACAGGGATCAGCGTCATCCAGCAGGTCCGCTTTCCGGCTTGTGCGAGGGTCGCATAATCGGTGGTCGCGCGTTTGGCGCCTTCGGTTGTTTCCATGTCTTTCGGGTGGACGCAGTACATCTTTTCGCCCTCACCACGGGCCCCGTGACCGAAGGCTTTGACCAGGCCGAATTTGATCGTCCCATTGCGCGGATGCGGGACGCCCGCGACCGCAGCCCAGTAAATCTTGCGGGTTTCGCGATGGCGGAACGACGCTGTCAGCGCGGCGGCAATCGACCGTGTCCGCGCCATGATCAGCACGCCAGAGGTGTCTTTATCCAACCGATGCACAAGGCGCGGCTTTTCATCAAGTTCGAACATCAAAGCATCGGCAAGCGCGTCGACGTGGCGGNCCGATTGACCAGACCCGCCCTGCACCGGCAGCCCCGGCGGNTTGTTCAGCGCGATGATGTGATCGTCGCGATAGATCACACAGGACCGGATAAACTTGGTATCCGCCTCTGATATCCGCGTGCGCTTGGGCGGCGGCGGNGCCTTTTCATCAGGCAGCGGNGGGATACGCACGGTCTGCCCGACCTCAAGCCGAGTAGAGGCTTTGACCCGCCCCCCATCAACACGGATGTCACCTTTNCGGCACATCTTTTCGATCAGCCCTTGGCCAATCAGCGGNAAGGTCCGTTTGAACCAACGGTCCAACCGTTGATCCCCGTCGCCTTCTTCTACGACCAGATGTTGAACCCGGCTCATGCAAATACCCCTCTGGCCACGAAAAGGCCCAGCATTAATCCTAGCACCGANAGCCCGACGGACAGTGCCACATATATCCCTGCCGCCCCGATCTGGCCGCGCTCCATCANCGTGACCGTCTCGAGCGAGAAGGACGAGAACGTTGTAAAGCCGCCAAGCACNCCGGTCATCACAAACGGGCTGATCTGCGTCAGCCCTTTTTGTGCGGCACACACCACAAAGAGGCCCATCAAGAACGACCCGATGATGTTGACCGTCAGNACCGCGANCGGAAAATCCGACANNCCGACCAGCCGCGTCACGGCGACACCAAACAGATACCGCAAGGAGGCACCGATCGCGCCGCCCATAGCGACAAGGGACAGGGTTGAAATCATCTGCGGTCTCTCACGGTTCACGCCCCGAATGTCAAGTTTTCCGCGTTGCCCGCAGCTTTTCGAAATACTCGACACGTTTTTTCAGGTCACGTTCAAAGCCNCGTTCGACAGGTTGATAGAATTGCGGTCGCTCCATCCCGTCGGGAAAGTAGTTCTGGCCGGAAAACCCGTCTTCGGCATCATGGTCATANGCATACCCCGCGCCGTAGCCCTGTTCTTTCATCATCTTGGTGGGCGCGTTCATGATGTGCTTGGGCGGCAAAGAGGACCCGGTTTGCTTGGCCGCACGCCGCGCAGCCTTATAGGCCACGTAGGCCGCGTTCGACTTNGGGGCCAGCGCGAGATAGGTCAACGCCTGCGCAATCGCCAGCTCCCCTTCGGGCGAGCCGAGCCGCTCGTAGGTCTCCCACGATTGCAGGCAAACAGACTGCGCCTGCGGATCGGCAAGCCCGATATCCTCGACCGCCATGCGCGTGATCCGGCGCATCAGATACCGCGGGTCTTCGCCCCCCTCCAGCATCCGCGNCAACCAGTACAGCGCCGCGTCAGGGTCAGAGCCGCGCACGGATTTATGCAGCGCTGAGATGAGGTTATAATGCGCGTCCCCCCCTTTGTCGTATTGCGCCGCGCGCCGCATCAACCGCGCCGACAGCGCCTTGCCGTCCAGCTTGCCCTCAACCTTCCAAGCGGCGACCTGCTCTATCAGGTTGAGCAACGCACGCCCGTCGCCATCGGCCATCTCAAGCAGGTTTTCNCGCGCAGGCCCGTCCANTGGNAAGCCACGACCCAGTTCCTTTTCGGCCCTTTGGGCCAGCCGTTCCAGATCAGACAGCGGTAAACGCTCCAACACCAGAACCTGCGACCGGCTCAGCACAGCGGCGTTCAGCTCGAACGATGGNTTCTCGGTCGTGGCCCCGACCAGCAGGATCGTTCCATCCTCCATATGAGGCAGGAAGCCGTCCTGCTGCGCCTTGTTAAAGCGGTGGATCTCGTCGACGAACAGCAGTGTCCCCTGCCCGNTCTGTCGCCGGATTTTCGCCGCATCAAAGACCTTGCGCAGCTCAGGCACACCGCTGAAAATCGCGCTGATCTGCACGAANTGCAGGTCCGTCTCATCNGCCAGCAGTCGCGCGATCGTCGTTTTGCCNACGCCGGGCGGGCCCCAGAAAATCAGCGACCCCAACGACCCCGACTGCAGCATGACCGTCAGCGGTGCATCCGGCCCCAACACCTGTGACTGGCCGATGACCTCGCCCAAGCTTCGCGGGCGCAGCCGGTCCGCCAACGGGCGGTGCCCGCTTTCCACAGCCGGTGCGTCCGATCCAAATAGGTCCGCCATCGCGCTAGACCCGGAATTGCAGCGACAGACGCTGCACGCCACGCTGCACCACCATCGACACCTGACGGCTGCCCGCCATCTGGTCTCTGACATCCGACGGTGTTTGCACCTCGGCCCCGTTCACGGCCAAGATCACATCCCCCTGCCGCAGCCCCACGCGCGCACCATATGGGCCGGTATCCATCACCGCCACACCCGCGACCTCAAGCGGGAGGTTCAATTCAGCCATCACAGCAGGATTGATCCGCGCCAACGCCAACCCCGGTAGCAAGCTGCTGTCATCCAGCGTGAGCGCGGCACGCGATGGCTCTTCCGGTGCGGCGATCAGGGCGACCTCAACCTCTTCCACCGCGCCATCGCGCAGCCGCGTGATCCGCGCTTGTGCGCCCATCCCGGCCACGCTCATGCGGTAAATCATCTCGGCGGGTGTATGTACCTCTTGCCCATCGACCGCCGTGATCACATCGCCGACTGCAACACCGGCCTTCAGAAACGGGCTGGCAGGGTGCATCCCAGACACGATGATGCCACCAGGCCGGTCCAGCCCCAGCGGGCCCGCCATATCCGCGTCCACCGGCTGCCCGCTCATCCCCGCCCAAGGTCGGGTAAATTCAACGGCCCCGTCGCGCGCCTGCGCCATGAACGCCGCGATCAAATTGGCAGGTATCGCAAAGCCGATCCCGTTTGACCCGCCAGAGCGTGTTAAGATCGAGGTGTTGATCCCGATCAACCGCCCCTCTACGTCGATCAACGCACCGCCAGAGTTGCCCGGGTTGATCGGTGCATCCGTCTGGATGAAGTATCCCTGCCCGCCACCGTTCATACCGCCAGACCGCGCAAGCCCTGACACGATCCCGCTGCTCACCGTTTGCCCGACCCCAAAGGGGTTGCCGATGGCCAGCGTCAACTCTCCGACTTCGACGGTATCGCTATCGCGCAACGACAAAGGGATAAGCCCGTCGACGTCATCGATTTTCAGGATAGCCAGATCGCTCTCTACATCGCTCAGCAGCACACGGGCGGAAAACTCGCGACGGTCCGACAAGACGATCCGAATGTCCGTCGACATCCCGACCACATGATAATTCGACACGACGATCCCGTCCTCCGACAGGATCACGCCGGACCCGAGCGAGTTCTGAACCCGTGGGCGGCCGGCGTCTGGCCGCCGGAAGAAACGTTCAAAGAAGGGATCAGCCTGCAGCGGCGTGCGGCTTTGTTCGACGATGGTGCGGGCGTAGATGTTCACCACGGCGGGCGCGGCCTCCCGCACAAGCGGCGCAAAGCTCAACTGGATCTGCGCGGCAGAGCTTGGCACAGTTTGCGCAGCGGCAGGGAAAGACAGAACGGTCAGCAGGATCAGAAGTATTCTCATGCCCCCAGATATGCGCAGCCATAGGCCCTTGCGCAACACCCGAGTTCCAAATGGATTTAAATCCTCGCCGAAGGCATAAAAGCAAAAAGCCCCTGCGTTGGCAGGGGCTTTCAGAATTCTTAACAAAAGCAGGTCGCTTTAGTCTTCGGCAACCTCATAGGCCGCGACGCGCGCCTTGTCGTTTGCACCCTTCGCGTCGCGGTCGCGATCTACGAATTCGATAATGGCCATAGGTGCCATGTCGCCATAACGGAAGCCCGCTTTCAGAACGCGGACATAGCCACCCTGACGGTCTTTGTAGCGAGGGCCCAGGATGTCGAACAGTTTCGCGACATACTGGTCTTGCTTCAGCTTGCTTGCAGCCTGACGACGCGCGTGCAGGTCGCCGCGCTTTGCCAATGTGATCATCTTTTCGATGATTGGCTTCAATTCTTTGGCTTTTGGCAATGTTGTTTTGATTTGCTCATGTTCGATGAGCGAGCCTGCCATGTTCGAGAACAACGCCTTGCGGTGCTCATGTGTACGGTTCAGGCGGCGGTAACCACGTGCGTGACGCATTTTCTAGTCTCCAGTTTAATGCCCTCTACGGGCGGTTTTGCTTTGTCTGGTTGGCGTGCGTAGCGCCAACTCTCCTTGGGGCCGATGCCCGGTCGTATTGTCGGGCGGGGAAACCCCACCCGACAAATCTCTTAGAACGAATCCTCGAACTTTTTCGCGAGGTCTTCGATGTTGTCTGGTGGCCAGTCCTCGACGTCCATACCAAGGTGCAGGCCCATGCCCGACAGCACTTCCTTGATCTCGTTCAAGGACTTGCGGCCAAAGTTCGGCGTGCGCAGCATTTCGGCCTCGGTCTTCTGGATCAGATCGCCGATGTAGACGATGTTGTCGTTCTTCAGGCAGTTTGCCGAACGGACGGACAGTTCCAGCTCGTCTACTTTCTTCAGCAGCAGCGGGTTGAATTCCAGACCGTCGTCGTCGTCCTGACGCGATGCGGATTCGGGCTCGTCGAAGTTGACGAAGATGCCCAGCTGATCCTGCAGAATACGCGCAGCAAAGGCCACGGCATCGTCAGGAGAGATGGAGCCGTCTGTTTCGACCTTCATCGTCAGCTTGTCATAATCCAGCACCTGACCTTCGCGGGTCGGCTGCACGTCATAGGACACTTTCTTGACCGGCGAATAGATCGCGTCGATCGGGATAAGACCGATAGGCGCATCTTCTGGCTTGTTCTTGTCTGCGGCCACATAGCCCTTGCCGGTGTTGACCGTCAGTTCCATGTAAACGTCAGCATTGTCATCCAGGTGGCAGATCACGTGATCGCGGTTCAGAATTTCGATACCAGCGCTTTCGGAGATGTCACCAGCAGTGACAACACCCGGCCCCTTGGCAGAGATCGATAGGCGCTTGGGCCCTTCGACTTCCATGCGCAGGGAAACGCCTTTGAGGTTCAGAACGATGTCGGTGACATCTTCGCGAACACCCGCAACGCTCGAAAATTCGTGCAAAACATTATCAATTTGTACAGATGTGATGGCGGCACCTTGCAGCGACGACATCAGAACGCGGCGCAGCGCGTTGCCCATTGTCAAACCAAAGCCACGCTCGAGCGGCTCTGCGATGACAGTAGCCTGACGTGCAGGGTCATTGCCCGGCTTGACGTCCAACTGCTGTGGCTTGATCAATTCAGCCCAATTTTTGTGGATCATACGTCCCTCCATTCCTGTTCTGCGCCCCATGTCCAAATGACGAAGAACTCCCGAGGTTTCAACAAAGCAGTAAGAGGCCGTGCGCAAAGGCGCGGCCCCTTTTGTAACTTATACTCTTAGACGCGGCGGCGTTTCGGAGGGCGGCAGCCGTTGTGCGCCATTGGGGTCACGTCACGGATCGATGTGATGTTGAACCCGGCAGCTGCCAGCGCGCGCAGGGCGCTTTCACGGCCGGAGCCGGGGCCTTGCACTTCGACTTCCAGCGTTTTCACGCCGTGGTCCTGGGCTTTTTTACCTGCATCTTCAGCAGCCATCTGAGCCGCGTAAGGTGTCGATTTGCGCGACCCTTTAAAGCCCATGGTGCCTGCGGAGGACCAGGAAATTGCGTTACCCTGAACGTCAGAGATCAGGATCTTTGTGTTGTTGAAGCTGGAGTTAACATGCGCCACACCTGCGGCGATGTTCTTGGAAACCTTACGCTTCGTCTTTGTCTTTTCGCGTGCCATTGATCAGACCCTCCCTTACTTCTTCTTACCGGCAATGGCCTTTGCAGGGCCTTTGCGCGTACGAGCGTTGGTGTGGGTACGCTGACCACGAACCGGCAGGTTACGACGGTGGCGCAGGCCACGGTAGCAACCAAGGTCCATCAGACGCTTGATGTTCATCTGCGTGTCGCGACGCAGGTCACCTTCGACGGTGTAGTTTTCGTCGATATACTCACGGATTTTCAGGATTTCAGCATCCGAAAGTTCGTTGATACGACGTGTGGAATCGATGCCAACAGCTTCGCAGATTGCAGCTGCGGAGGAGTTACCGATACCGGTGATATATGTGAGGGCGATTGGAACCCGCTTTGCAGTCGGGATGTTTACGCCGGCAATACGTGCCACGTGTGTGCTTCCTTTTCGTTGCGGGTCCGTCATGCCAGACCCTTTTTTCACAACGTGAAGCCCGAGGCGAATGTGCCGTCGGGCTCCAGCTGATCAGGTGTTCATGCGCAGGGCGTGATCGGTGCCCGTTGCAATTCGATTCTCTTACGAGATACGGCTGGTTATGAGGAATTGACCGGCGCGTCAACCCATAGCGGCGGTACGCCGTATGGATATGTCTTACAAACCGAAAGCGCCCCACCCTGCCCCATACAATAGCAAAACGGCGCGCTTCGAAATGCGCGCCGTTGCCTGTCGGTCGTAAGGTTGGATTAAGCGTCCAGAACCTTGGCGATGCTGTCCTGCACCTCTTTAATCTCCGCCAGACCGTCAACGCGCGTGAGCATGTTGTGGGCGTAGTAATAGCCCAACAGCGGTGAGGTCTTCTTGTAGTATTCCATCAAACGATTGCGGAGGCTTTCCTCGTTATCGTCTGCGCGGCGCTTGAAGTCAGACGCGCCGCATTTCTCGCACTTACCGTCGGCTGGCTGCGGCTTGGTCACGTCGTGATAGACTTCGCCACAGTTGCCGCAGGTCGACCGACCAGAGATACGCGCAACCAGCGCCTCGTCATCCACGCCCAACTGGATCACGTGATCCANTGGCTTGCCTGTCGCNTCCNGNAGCTCACCAAGCGCAGTGGCCTGCGCCAGCGTGCGNGGGAAACCGTCAAAGATGAAACCGCCGTGGTCNGTGGTGTCTTCCANCTTTTCGCGGATCAGGCCGATCACGATCTCGTCGGTCACCAGATCACCGCGCGCCATGACATCGGCAACCATGTTGCCCATCTCTGTCCCGCTGTCTTTGGCTTCACGCAGCATGTCACCGGTGGAAAGCTGTACCATATTGCGTGTCTCAACNAGATGACGCGCTTGTGTACCTTTACCCGCTCCGGGTGGTCCTAAGAGAATAATGTTCATCGACGTACCGGGCTCCGTTTTTTCCGTGGTTTGCCAGACTTACCGCGCAACTGGGAACGTTCAAGCAGACCTTCATACTGATGTGCAAGCAGATGGCTTTGTACCTGCTGGATCGTGTCCATGGTCACGGACACAACAATCAGCACCGACGTACCGCCAAAGTAGAACGGGATCGCAAANTGGCCNCGCAGGATTTCGGGCAGAATACAAACAGCCGCGAGGTAAAGCGACCCGAGCACNANAATGCGGTTCACAACATATTCCAGATACTCGGCGGTTTTCTTACCGGGGCGGATGCCGGGGACGAAACCGTTCTGNTTCTTCAGNTTGTCNGCAACCTCGTCAGGTTTGAAGCTGACGTTGAACGTGTAGAAATACGCAAAGAAGACGATCATCGCGACAAAGAACAGCAGGTACAGCGGCTGNCCGGGGCCGAAGTTGGCCAGCAGAACCGACATCACCGGACCGGTAGAATTGCCCGAGAACGTGCTGATCGTGACCGGCAGCAGCANCAAAGAGCTGGCAAAGATCGCAGGGATAACACCGGCGGGGTTNACCTTGACCGGCAGGTGCGAAGAACCGCCATCGTACATCTTTTGCCCAACCTGACGGCGCGGGTACTGGATGTGGATCTTGCGCAAGGCGCGTTCCATAAAGACGACGAACATGATCGTCGCGATAACCATAACCAGCACGCCAACGATAATCGCGGGGCTGATCGCACCAGAACGACCCGAAGAGAAGAACTGCGCAATCGCGGCAGGAACCTCGGCGATGATGCCNACAAAGATGATCAGCGAGATACCGTTACCGATGCCGCGTGCGGTGATCTGCTCACCCAGCCACATCAGGAACATCGTGCCGCCGACCAGCGTGATCATACAAGCAATGCGGAAATACATGCCCGGATCAGCGGCGATATCACCAGCCTCAAGGGAGACAGCCAAGCCATAGGCCTGCAGCGTCGCCAGAGCCACCGTACCAAAGCGGGTGTATTGGTTGATTTTCTTGCGCCCCTGCTCGCCCTCTTTCTTGAGCTGCTCAAGCGCGGGCACCATCGAGGTCATCAGCTGAACGATGATCGATGCAGAGATGTAGGGCATGATACCCAAGGCAAAGATCCCCATACGGCCAAGTGCGCCGCCGGTGAACATGGAAACCATGCCGCCGATNCCTTGACCCGCGCTTTCCATAAACTGGCGCAGGGCGGTGCCGTCGATCCCGGGAACCGGAATGAACGTGCCAAGGCGATAAACGATCAACAACCCCAGAGTGAATAGAATCCGGTTGCGCAGGTCTGTCGCCTTGCCCAACGCGGACCAACTGGTGTTGGCGGCCATGCTTTCGACGGCTGATACCATGATATAGNGCTCTTTCTTTGCAAAAACGCCGCCCAAGCCGTTTTCCGGCGGGCGGCATTTGGGAAAACTCGATTGACTATGTAAGCGGGACGCGTCCCGCTCACAAGGCAAAAGGTCGGGTTACGCGTCTGCGTTTGCCGCGGCAGGTGCTGTGACGGTCAGTTTGCCGCCCGCTTTTTCTACGGCTTCAACCGCGGATTTGGATGCACCGGATACCTGCAGNTCAACCTTGGCGTTGAAATCGCCTTTGGCCAGAACGCGGATACCGTCCAACTTGCGACGGACCAGACCGGAGGAAATCAGGGCGTCCTCGGTGATCGCAGCGGAGGCGTCGATCTTTTTGGCGTCGATGAATTTCTGGATCAGGCCCAGGTTNACAACGGCNTANGACTTCCGGTTTGGCTTGGTGAAGCCGCGCTTTGGAAGACGTTGGTACAAGGGCATTTGACCGCCTTCGTANCCGTTGATCGATACACCCGAACGGGATTTCTGACCTTTGATACCACGGCCACCCATCTTACCGGTGCCGGAACCAGGACCACGGCCTACGCGCTTGCGTTTCTTGGTGGCGCCTTCGTTGTCAGACAGTTCATGAAGTTTCATGTCGCTTCTCCTTTTGCCGGATGTGGCCCCCAGCGACGGGAGCGGCCAAACGCGGCGTTGCATGATTCTTGTGGCGGATTGGTGGCCACTGGGGGCGTATAGACGGGAGGCCTGAAGGTTTCAAGCCCTGCCCCAACTCCCAGGTGCCCGAGACAAATGAAAACGCCCCGTAGTTTCCCACGGGGCGTCGATANCGAGCAACAAGACCAATATAAAGTCTCTAGCTTTCTAGGAAAGCGTTCAGCCTTTTTCTTCGATGATCTCAACCATGTGAGANATCTTGCGGATCATGCCGCGAACGGAAGGNGTGTCTTCCAGTTCACGCACACGGTGCATTTTGTTCAGACCCAGACCAATCAACGTAGCGCGCTGGTCGGCGGGGCGGCGGATTGGCGAGCCAACCTGCTTGATTACGATCGTCTTAGCCATGCTTATGCCTCCTCAGCGACTTGTGCGGACGATTCAACATTGTCCTCACGCTTGGGCAGAATGTCTGCAACTTTCTTGCCGCGACGCTGAGCAACAGCACGTGGCGAAGATTCTTTTTTCAGGCCGTCCATGGTGGCNCGGATCATGTTGTAAGGGTTCTGGGTCCCGATGGACTTCGATACAACGTCCTTAACACCCAGCATTTCGAATACGGCACGCATTGGACCACCGGCGATGATCCCGGTACCTTCTGGTGCTGTGCGCATTACAACNCGACCGGCGCCGTGACGGCCTTCCATGTCGTGGTGCAAAGTGCGGCCTTCGCGCAGCTGAACGCGGATCATTTGGCGCTTAGCTTGCTCGGTGGCTTTGCGAATGGCTTCTGGAACCTCTTTCGCTTTACCTTTGCCGAAGCCTACACGGCCCTTTTGGTCGCCAACAACGACAAGTGCAGCGAAGCCAAAGCGCTTACCACCCTTAACGGTTTTGGAAACGCGGTTGATCGCCACTAGGCGGTCGGCGAATTCNGGTGTCTCGTCGCGTTGGTTGCGGCGGTTGCCACCCCGGTTGTCATCTCTTGCCATGCGGCATCATCCTTTTGGTGCTGCGCTTGCGCGCGTCATAGAGTCAATCCAAGTGGGCAAAGCCCCCGGATCATCGAGGCGGCGCGAGACCCGCGCCGCCTACGTTCGCTTAGATTTTCAGACCGCCTTCACGGGCTGCATCGGCCAAAGCTTTGATCTTGCCGTGGAACAGGAAACCGCCACGGTCAAAATATGCTTCGCTTACACCGGCCTTCTTGGCACGCTCGGCAATTGCCGAACCAACCTTGGTCGCTGCTTCGATGTTGTTCTTGCCAACAACGCCCAAGTCTTTTTCCATCGAGGACGCGGAAGCCAATGTGACCCCGTTTACGTCGTCGATCAGCTGGGCGCTGATGTTTTTGTTCGAGCGGTGAACGGAGAGGCGAAGACGCCCTGCGTTGACCCGGCGAAGTTTGTTCCGAACGCGCAGGCGGCGTTTCAGAAACAGTTGTCTTTTGCTGTTTGCCATCTGTGCGATCCTTACTTCTTCTTGCCTTCTTTGCGGAAGACGAACTCACCCTTATAGCGGATGCCTTTGCCCTTGTAGGGCTCGGGCTTGCGCCATGCGCGGATGTTCGCAGCGACCTGACCAACAAGCTGTTCGTCAATGCCTTCTACCACAATCTCGGTCTGTTTCGGGGCTGTGACTGTCACACCTTCGGGTGCCACATAGTCAACATCGTGGGACAGGCCCAGGTTCAGTTTCAACGTGTTGCCGTTCATGGCAGCACGATAACCAACACCCTGGATCTCAAGCTCTTTTTTGAAGCCTTCGGTGACGCCGGCAACCAGGTTGCTTACCATTGTGCGGCTCATGCCCCACTGCTGGCGTGCGCGCTTGGATTTGCCGCGTGGTGTGATGGTGACCACGTTGTCTTCGACAGCCAATGTAACGTCGTCAGTTGCCTTGAAGGAACGTGTTCCCTTGGGGCCTTTGACTTCGATGGTCTGGCCGCTCACGGATGCTGTAACACCGCTTGGCAGGTCGACCGGTTTTTTACCAATACGAGACATTTTGCTCTCCTTAGAATACGGTGCAGAGCACTTCGCCGCCAACATTCTGGCTGCGTGCATTCTGATCCGACATCACACCCTTGGGGGTGGAGACAATCGACACACCAAGGCCCTGACGGACAACAGGAATGTCATTGACGCCCATGTAGACGCGGCGACCGGGCTTGGAAACCCGCTTCAGCTCACGAATAACAGGTTCGCCCTCGTAGTACTTGAGGCTGATTTCAATCGCGGGGTGGCCATCGGCGCCCGTTTTTGCTTCGTAGCCACGGATGTAGCCTTCGTCTGCAAGCACGTCCAGAACCCATGCACGCAGCTTGGAAGCTGGTGTCATGACGGTGGATTTGCCGCGCAGCGAAGAGTTACGGATGCGTGTCAGCATATCTGCGATAGGATCGTTCATCTGATGCGCTCCTTACCAGCTCGACTTGACCATGCCGGGGATTTGGCCCGAAGAGCCAAGGTCCCGCAGCGCGATCCGCGAAATTTTCAGTTTACGGTAGTAAGCGTGTGGACGGCCTGTCAGCTGGCAGCGGTTGTGCAGACGCACAGCGCTGGAGTTGCGAGGCAGTTTTGCCAGCTTCAGGGAGGCGCGGAAACGCTCTTCCATCGGCTTGGATTCGTCGCTTACGATCTCTTTCAAGGCAGCGCGCTTGGCAGCGTACTTCTTGACCAGTGCTTCGCGCTTCTTTTCGCGCTCGATCATGGATTTCTTAGCCATATCTAAATCCTCCCCGCGCTTACGATGTGAAGGGCATGTTGAACGCTTTCAACAGTGCCTTCGCTTCAGCGTCGGTTTTCGCCGTGGTGGCGATCACGATGTCCATTCCCCAAGTCTCATCAACTTTATCAAAGTCGATTTCGGGGAACACGATGTGCTCTTTCAAGCCCATGGCGTAGTTGCCACGGCCGTCAAAGCTGTTGCCGTTGATACCGCGGAAGTCGCGGATACGAGGCATTGCGATCGTGATCAGACGATCCAGGAATTCGTACATACGCTCGCCACGCAGGGTCACTTTCGCACCCAAAGGCATGTCTTCACGTACGCGGAAACCAGCGATGGATTTCTTGGCAACAGTTGTCAGCGCTTTTTGGCCGGCGATTGTTGTCAGGTCTTCCTGTGCGGATTTGGCTTTCTTGCTGTCACGAACAGCTTCTGCACCACAGCCGATGTTCAGAACGATTTTATCCAGACGCGGGATCTGCATTTCGTTCTTGTAACCAAACTCTTCCTTCAGAGCAGCGCGAATTTTATCCGCGTATTCGCCCTTCAGGCGGGGTGTGTATGTTGCGTTATCAAGCATCGATCACGTCCCCCGTGGTTTTTGCAAAGCGCACTTTCTTGTCGCCTTCGATTTTAAAGCCAACGCGGGTTGCTTTGCCGTTGGCATCAACCAGCGCCAGGTTGCTCAGGTCGATGGGCATCGCTTTGGGAATACGGCCGCCTTGCGACGTCTGGGACTGACGCGTGGCGCGGATTGCCATGTTGATACCATCTACGATTGCTTTGTTGGCCTTAGGGTCAACGGACGAGATGGAACCCGTCTTGCCCTTATCCTTGCCAGCAAGCACGATGACTTTGTCACCTTTGCGAAGTTTAGCAGCCATTACAGCACCTCCGGCGCAAGCGAGATAATCTTCATGAAGTTCTTGGCGCGCAGCTCACGAACAACTGGCCCGAAGATACGTGTACCTACAGGTTCATTCGAGTTGTTCAGGATGACGGCGGCGTTACGATCGAAACGGATGGCTGTGCCATCTTCACGACGAACTTCCTTGGCAGTGCGAACGACGACGGCTTTACGCACGTCACCTTTTTTCACACGACCGCGAGGGATGGCTTCCTTGACCGACACGACAATAATGTCGCCGACGGATGCGTATTTACGCTTGGAACCACCCAATACCTTGATGCACTGAACACGGCGCGCGCCGCTGTTGTCAGCAACATCCAGGTTGGTCTGCATCTGGATCATTTGGTTTCTCCCGACCTTCTGGGGGGCGATGCGTGCCCTAACCCCAGGGTTTCGATTATATTGGTCCGCCCGAAATGGGCATCTCGCTCGTGCCTTTGGGCCTTGCCGCCCTCAGAGTCAAGGGAAACAAGGACCTCAGGCCCGAGCGAGCAGTAACCTTAAGCCTCAGCGGCTTGCAGCACTTCCCAACGTTTGGTTTTCGACTTTGGTGCACATTCGATGATGCGAACAGCGTCGCCCACTTTGAATGTGTTGTTCTCATCGTGCGCCCGGTATTTTTTGGACTTACGGATGGTTTTCTTCAGAACCGGGTGCGTAAAGCGACGCTCTACGGAAACGGTTACTGTCTGTGCGTTGGCATCGCTTGTCACGGTGCCTGTCAGGATACGTTTGGGCATACTCTCAGGCTCCTATTATTCAGCAGATGCCGCGGCAGCGGCTTTCTGGTTCAGAACGGTTTTGACACGTGCGACGTCACGCTTAACGGTCTTCAAACGTGCGGAGTTCTCCAGCTGGCCTGTGGCTTGCTGGAAACGCAGGTTGAAGGATTCTTTTTTCAGGTTAACAAGCTCATCGCGGAGTTGATCCGGCGTCTTGTCGTGCAGTTCTTTGGCGTTCATCGCCTCTTCCTTTCGACATCACCAGTAGGCCCCGTATGGGTGACCATGATTCTGGTGGAGTTCATGTGAAAGGTTCCTCTACAGGCCCTACCCCTGTTTGGCAAGCAAGCTTTCTATAAAACCGTATCGCCACCCAGNACGGGCTGATATAGAACGGCCCTATGTCACAGATAGAATCCCTTTTCGTCACCCGTCTTTACCGCGCCGCCCTGTCCGAGCACGGTCAACCNGTTGATCCGGCCGAGCTGGAGGCCGCGTGCCTGTCCATCGCCGAGGATGACGAGGCCGGGCAGGAATGGTGCGAGGAACATGATTTCCCCGGCTACACCAGCTATGCGTCGCTCACCGATCTGCCGTGGCGNTTCCCGATCTTCAAGACGGTGAAGAAAGCGCTGGATAAACACGTCAANGCNTTTGCAAAGGAACTGGCGTTTGATCTGGACGGGCGCAAGCTCAAGCTGGAAGATCTCTGGATTAACATCCTACCCGAAGGCGGTATCCATACGGCGCATATCCATCCCCATTCGGTGATCTCCGGCACGACCTATGTGGCGATGCCCGAAGGCACGAGCGCGCTTAAGCTCGAAGATCCGCGGCTGCCGATGATGATGGCTGCCCCCGGTCGCAAGAAAGACGCCCCGCGGGAGCTGCGCCAGTTCGTCTATGCANAACCCGTCGTCGGTGACGTGCTGCTTTGGGAAAGCTGGCTGCGGCACGAAGTGCCGATGAACATGTCCGAAGACGATCGCATCTCGGTCTCGTTCAACTACGCCTGGGGTTAACCACGTTTGGGCGGCGTTGCCTTGCGCGCCGCCTCTTGNTCTTTGATCGCGGCNTTTTCCTCTTTGGTCAGCTTATTGCCCCACTGATTATTGCTAAGNCCCAGATCATCNGGCATCGGCTTGGTCTTGCCCTTTTTGATCGTNCCCCCCTTCTCNAGAAANGCNTTGATCAGGTCTTCGTCGGTGGTGGGCTTGGGCACATGTTTCATGTCAGCTCCTATAGGCAGGTTAGCCCGAGCCTATGCGCCACGCCTTGCGCTGGCTAGACCCTGCCGCCGCTTATTCATCATGCATTAATGTTTCAAAAATCGCGGGCTGGATCACGTCACCGCGGGTTCAGCAGCTTGTGACTAGGATTGCATGTGTCCCGGTGCCATCTCGACCCCGTTACCGTAAACGATGCGCACATAAGGAAGCCCCACGTGGATACCCCAAACCAAANCCCCCTGCCCGCCCTTGCCCTTGCCCTTGCCGGTCTGGTCGGCGAACTCACATTCGAGGCCTACGCATGGCTCGCCTCTCCCGTCCTGTTCGGCGTCAAGCTAGANCCCGCGAACCTNGTCATCGGGCTAAGCAAAAAGCTTTTNGGCCTNGACCTGACTTACGGCGCGGCCTTCGCCGTCCACTTCCTGATTGGCGCGTTAGGATTTGCAGCGGTGGTCTATCTGACCAAGCGGATGACACANCTCGGCTATNTCGGCGCGGGTGCCCTGGCCGGAGTCATCTTGTGGTTTGTCGCCCAAGGCATTTTGGCACCGCTGATGGGGCGTAGCTTCATGATGGGTTTTGGCACCTACACGCAGTCATCCTTCGTGGGGCACGTGGGCATGACCATTGTCATCGCGATGGTCTGGCAAAANCTGGCGCGCCGCCCCGCCAAGCTGTTTACCTAACCCTTACAGAGGCCGACAAAAACAAAAGCCCCCGCTGATGTCTCAGCGGGGGCTTTTCTATTCATTCTCCGACANNTGTCGAAGCGAAGGTCNTACCAATCTTCGCGTACAACGACGCGGGTTTTGATAGGCAGCTTCATCGCGGCAAGACGCAGAGCTTCTTGTGCAACGTCCTCGGCGACACCGTCGATTTCGAACATAACACGGCCTGGCTTGACCTTGCAGACCCAACGATCCACGGAACCTTTACCTTTACCCATACGAACTTCGATGGGCTTTGCGGTGACAGGNACATCCGGGAAAATACGGATCCAGACACGGCCTTGACGCTTCATGTGACGCGTCATGGCACGACGAGCAGCTTCGATCTGACGTGCAGTTACACGCTCGGGCTCGAGAGCCTTCAGACCGTAGGTACCAAAGTTCAGGTCAGACCCGCCCTTTGCCACACCTTTGATACGGCCTTTGTGCTGCTTGCGGAATTTAGTACGCTTTGGTTGTAGCATCTTTCATTCCCCCTTAGCGACGACCGCCGGCACCGCGTGGTGCTGGGCCGTCTTGCATTTCTTGTGCCTTGCGGTCACGCGCAGCCGGGTCATGTTCCATGATCTCGCCTTTGAAGATCCAGGTTTTGATCCCGATGATGCCGTAAGCGGTCGACGCTTCAACATGCGCGTAATCGATGTCGGCACGCAGAGTGTGGAGCGGCACGCGGCCTTCACGGTACCATTCGGTACGCGCGATTTCTGCACCACCCAGACGACCAGCAACGTTCACACGGATACCCAGNGCACCCATACGCATGGCGTTCTGTACNGCACGCTTCATGGCGCGACGGAAAGAGACCCGGCGTTCCAGCTGCTGTGCGATGGATTCACCAACAAGGGCTGCGTCCAGCTCTGGCTTGCGCACTTCAACGATGTTGAGGTGCAGGTCAGATTTGGTGATCTTGGCGATTTTCTGACGCAGACCTTCNATGTCTGCACCTTTCTTGCCGATGATCACACCGGGGCGCGCTGTGTGNATCGTGACGCGGCACTTCTTGTGTGGGCGTTCGATGATCACACGGGCGATACCGGCCTGTGCACATTCTTTCTTGATGAAGTCACGGATGGCGAGGTCTTCGAGCAGAAGATCACCATAGTCCTTCGTATCGGCGTACCAGCGGCTGTCCCAGGTGCGGTTGACCTGAAGACGCATACCGATCGGATTTACTTTGTTACCCATCAGGCTTGCTCCTCAACTTGACGCACGACAATCGTGATTTCCGAAAACGGCTTGATGATCTTGCCGAAACGGCCACGCGCACGTGGACGACCACGCTTCATGATCAGGTTCTTGCCGACATATGCTTCGGCAACGACCAGTTCATCCACGTCAAGGTTGTGGTTGTTTTCGCCGTTCGCGATGGCGGACTGAAGGCATTTCTTCACGTCCTGTGCGATCCGCTTTTTCGAGAAGGTCAGGTCCGTCAGGGCCTTGTCTACCTTCTTGCCACGGATCATCGCGGCGACGAGGTTCAGTTTCTGCGGGCTTGTGCGAAGCATGCGCAGTTTTGCACGGGCTTCGTTGTCAGCCACGCGGCGGGGATTTTTATCCTTGCTCATGGCTTATTTCCGCTTCGCTTTTTTGTCAGCTGCGTGACCATAATAGGTGCGAGTTGGCGAATACTCACCAAACTTCTGACCGATCATTTCTTCGCTGACGTTTACTGGGATATGCTTGTGACCGTTGTACACNCCGAACGTCAGGCCAACAAACTGTGGCAGGATCGTGGAACGGCGCGACCAGATTTTGATCACTTCGCTGCGACCGCTTTCGCGGGAGGCTTCGGCCTTCTTGAGGACATAAGAGTCAACAAAAGGACCTTTCCATACTGAACGAGACATCTATTAACGCCCCTTCTTCTTGGCGTGGCGCGAGCGNAGGATAAGCTTGCTGGACGCTTTGTTCTTGTTGCGGGTTTTTGCACCCTTTGTGGGCTTGCCCCAAGGCGTAACAGGGTGACGACCACCCGATGTACGGCCTTCACCACCACCGTGAGGGTGGTCGATCGGGTTCATAACAACACCACGTACCGAAGGGCGGATACCCTTGTGACGCATGCGGCCCGCTTTACCGTAGTTCTGGTTGGAGTTGTCAGGGTTGGACACGGCACCAACGGTGGCCATGCATTCCTGACGCACCAGACGCAGTTCGCCCGAGGACAAACGGATCTGAGCGTATCCACCATCACGGCCTACGAACTGTGCGTAGGTACCGGCGGCGCGTGCGATCTGGCCGCCTTTGCCTGGCTTCATTTCGATGTTGTGAACGATTGTACCGATTGGCATGCCCGAAAATGGCATAGCGTTCCCAGGCTTGATGTCGGCCTTGGCCGAGGAAATCACCTTGTCGCCAACAGCGATACGCTGTGGGGCCAGGATGTAAGCCTGTTCGCCGTCTTCGTACTGGATCAGTGCGATGAATGCGGTCCGGTTAGGGTCATATTCGATNCGNGCGACAACCGCGGACATGTCCAGCTTGTTGCGCTTGAAATCGACGATACGGTAAAGGCGCTTTGCCCCACCGCCTGTGCGACGCATTGTGATCCGTCCGGTGTTGTTCCGACCGCCAGATTTGGTCAAACCCTGTGTAAGGGATTTGACCGGGCGGCCTTTCCAAAGCTCCGAACGGTCGATCAGTACCAGCCCACGCTGGCCTGGCGTCGTCGGTTTGTACGACTTGAGTGCCATGTTCTCTGTCTTCCGTTTTGCTTGTCCCCGGCCCCGTNGTGNTGGNGCCGAGATGGTTGTAGGGCCCCGAAGGTCCCCAATTTGAAATGCCAGACAAAGAACCCCTTTGCCCNACNTNGCGCGTGGCTAGAACTCACCAATGCGCAAAACGACAC
Source organism: Sulfitobacter sp. TMED3 (assembly GCF_002167505.1). Taxonomy (NCBI): domain Bacteria; kingdom Pseudomonadati; phylum Pseudomonadota; class Alphaproteobacteria; order Rhodobacterales; family Roseobacteraceae; genus Sulfitobacter; species Sulfitobacter sp. TMED3. Next base: position 42,660 of record NZ_NHBI01000004.1, read on the forward strand.
AGCCCCGGACGAATCCGGGGCACTGCCGATGGGGTCGTTTAGGGGAGGATCAGCCGAGGGTCAAGGGAGCGTTCGGGAATAGTCNGGAAAACCCAACGTAGACCTACGTAGACCTACGCGGTGCCCNTCANGACGCCATNGCCTTGACCTTGCGCGCGACGCTTTCNACNGANGGGTCGGCNGCCTTCGGTACNATACGGTAGACCGCATTCACAAAGCAGAACAGCGAAAACATCAGCAATCCNGNACAGAGCAGCCCAACCAGCACCCGTCCGTAGGCCTGCTGNTGCAACCANTCAAACGCCGCATCNATNCCGCCTGCACTCGACGCATTGGCNCTTATCGCGGCATAGGCGATCAAACCACCGATGATCAGCACCACGACNCCCTGCGCAGCNACNCCGATACGCAACAGCGNATTCCAATGCAGGGTAAAGTGGTTNGCNTCCANATGCTCNCGNTACGACTGNGACGCTGCNTTGTAGAAATAGTAGAACCCCGTGCCCATCGTCGCCAGACCGATCCCGCCCACGACCCACACGCCCGCTGTNGTNTGCANNAACTGNTTCAGCAGCTCCTTGCTGCTAGAGCCAGAGGACGCCACCCCCAGCACCGTCACAGCCAGTGCACCGATGGCACCGTGNATCAGGCCNGTGANCANCATCCCGAANCGCGCAACGATCCCCTTGGCCCCGCTGCCATATGCCTCGAGGTCCCAAAAGCTATCAACCGCGCGCCAGATCGCATAGGCGAACATGCCTGTGGCGATCGCGAAGATCACTGCAAACCCCGTCGCGCCGTCTAATGACTGGAGCGTCGATTTGGTGCCCTCGGCCTGACCACCAGATACAACGGACCAGAGTGACAGCCCGGCCACGACAAGGTAAACCAAGCCGCGCCCAGCATACCCCGTCCGCATGATCGGTACGGCCCAGGCGAAGTCGTCTGGATCGACGTCGGACAGGATCTGGGATCGGGTGGACTGGACGGAGTTGATCGACATAGTGGCGCTATCCCTTCGGGCAAAGCCGGCCCCCATTAGCGGGGCCATTCCTTTGACGTGATGTGCAAGGTCAACGCACCGTAGGTCGGCAANTTCCCGCGCGANATGCGCANCGGGNATCATNCAGGCACCACCGCCCTGAAAACGGAAAAGGCCCCCCGCCTTGCAGCGAGGGGCCCTTTAACTTTTACGTCCAGGCTGACTTACAGACCGGTGGATACGTCGATGGAGTTACCTTCTTCGAGCGTAACGTAAGCCTTTTTCACGTCTTTCCGGCGACCCATCTGGCCNCGGAAACGCTTTGCCTTGCCTTTGGTGATGGTCGTNTTNACGGCCTTCACCTTGACACCAAAGAGAGCTTCAACAGCTTCTTTGATCATTGGCTTGTTGCTGTCGATCGCAACTTCGAAAACGACTGCATTGTGCTCGGAAGCCATTGTCGCTTTTTCAGTGATGATCGGCTTGCGGATCACATCGTAATGTTCGTGCTTGGCGCTCATTTCAAACGGGCCTCCAGTGCTTCGATCCCCGCTTTGGTGATCACGAGAGTGTCACGCTTGAGGATGTCATAGACGTTTGCACCCATCGTCGGCAGGATATCCAGACCTTCGATGTTGCGCGCGGCTTGCAAGAAGTTCTCATTTACCGAGGCACCGTCGATGATCAACGCGCGNTTCCAGCCCAGGTTCTTAACCTGTTTGGCCAAAGCAGCTGTTTTCCCATCGGATGTGGCATCGTCGATGATGACCAGGTTGCCGGTTTTTGCCTTGGAAGACAAAGCGTGGCGCAGACCCAGTTTGCGGAACTTCTTGGTCAGNTCGTGGCCGTGGCTACGAGGGGTTGGACCCTTGTAGATACCACCCGAACGGAAGATCGGTGCAGAACGNGCGCCGTGGCGTGCGCCGCCGGTGCCTTTCTGGCGATAGATCTTCTTGGTCGAATAGCTGACCTCGGACCGTGTCTTGACCTTGTGCGTACCCTGCTGCGCGTTGTTACGCTGCCAGCGGACAACACGGTGCAGAATGTCGGCGCGTGGCTCAAGACCGAACAGGGCCTCGTCCAAGTCTACCGAACCGGCTGCGCCGCCGTCGAGTTTGATGACATCAAGTTTCATTCGTCACCTTCCTTCTTGTCCGACTCAATGGATGCTTCGGCTTCGGCAAGTGCGGCAGCTTCGGTCGCTGCTTGCTCTTCTGCCAAGCGTGCTGCTTCTGCNTCGGCCTCTGCAGCGGCTGCTGCGGCGGCTTCTTCAGCGGCTTTCGCGGCTTCGTCAGCGGCGGATTTCAAAGCGGCAGGCAGGATCGCGTCTGCTGGGAACGGCTTTTTCACCGCGTCCTTAACAGTCACCCAACCACCTTTGGAGCCTGGTACGGCGCCTTTGACCATGATCAGACCGCGTGCGCTGTCNGTTTTGACAACTTCGAGGTTCTGCGTGGTAACACGGGCAGCACCCATGTGACCGGCCATTTTCTTGCCTTTGAAAACCTTGCCTGGATCCTGACACTGACCTGTCGAACCNTGCGAACGGTGAGAGATCGANACACCGTGTGTCGCACGCAGACCGCCAAAGTTGTGGCGCTTCATCGCACCGGCAAAACCTTTACCGATGGAGGTGCCTGCAACGTCAACATACTGACCAGCAAAGTAGTGATCGGCGATGATTTCTTCGCCAACATTCAACATGGCTTCGGGGTCCACACGGAACTCCGCAACCTTACGCTTGGGTTCAACCTTTGCCGCAGCAAAGTGACCACGCATGGCCTGCGACGTCCGCTTGGCCTTGGCTGTACCTGCNCCAAGCTGAACAGCTGTGTAGCCGTCCTTCTCGGGGGTACGCTGAGCNACAACCTGCAGTTTGTCGAGCTGAAGAACGGTCACAGGGATCTGCTTGCCGTCTTCCATGAACAAACGGGTCATGCCCATCTTTTTTGCAATAACGCCTGAGCGCAACATATTATTACCCTCCTACGCTTATGACTGCAGCTTGATCTCGACGTCCACACCAGCGGCCAGGTCGAGCTTCATCAGCGCGTCCACAGTCTGGGGGGTCGGATCAACGATATCCAGCAGACGCTTGTGCGTGCGGATTTCGAACTGGTCACGGGATTTCTTGTCAACGTGTGGGCCACGCAGAACTGTGAATTTTTCGATCTTGTTCGGCAGCGGGATTGGGCCGCGAACAGATGCACCGGTACGCTTGGCGGTGTTAACGATTTCCTGTGTGGACGCATCCAGCACGCGGTAATCGAACGCCTTCAAACGGATGCGGATATTTTGGCTTTGTGCCATATGTCATCATCCCTCATTGGGAGTAGAAACGAAGAGGAAGAGACGCCTCATCACGGCCCTTCATTGCGTTTTGTCGTAAATCAAACGGGGCGCGTAAAAACGCACCCCGCTGAGACTTGCGCTCTATAGGTCGAGTCGCGCCATGTGGCAAGGGGGGAATCCGAGGTTTCGCTCAAATCCGCCCAGTGCGACCGCAATCAGCGGTCAAAGCGGTAGTGTCACAGCCAGCACCGCCCGCCCCCACACAACGAAAAAGGCCGCCCCGNGTGGGAGCGGCCTTCGNNTTNNTGCCGGTGCGCGGGGTGACCCGCGGGTTGGCTTACTCGGTGATTTTGGAAACCACGCCCGCGCCAACGGTACGACCGCCTTCGCGGATCGCGAAGCGCAGACCGTCTTCCATCGCGATGGGGGCGATCAGTTCCACGTCGAACTGCAGGTTGTCGCCAGGCATAACCATTTCAGTGCCTTCTGGCAGCTGAACGGTACCGGTGACGTCTGTGGTCCGGAAGTAGAACTGTGGACGGTAGTTCGCGAAGAACGGCGTGTGACGGCCACCCTCTTCTTTGGTGAGGATATAGGCTTCGGCGGTGAACTTGGTGTGCGGCTTAACCGAACCTGGCTTACACAGAACCTGACCACGCTCAACGCCTTCACGGTCAACGCCGCGCAGCAGGGCACCGATGTTGTCGCCAGCTTCCCCACGGTCCAGCAGTTTGCGGAACATTTCAACGCCGGTACATGTGGTTTTCTTGGTGTCGCGGATGCCAACGATTTCGATTTCGTCGCCAACGTTGATCACGCCACGCTCAACACGGCCGGTCACAACTGTACCACGACCGGAGATCGAGAAGACGTCTTCCACAGGCATCAGGAACGGCTGGTCAACAGCGCGCTCTGGTGTCGGGATGTAGTTGTCGACTTCTTCCATCAGCTTGCGGATGGAATTCTCGCCGATGTTCTCGTCACGGCCTTCCATCGCCGCCAGAGCGGAACCTGGGATCACAGGGATGTCGTCGCCTGGGTAGTCGTAGGAAGACAGCAGTTCGCGGATTTCCATTTCAACCAGTTCCAGCAGCTCTTCATCGTCCACCTGGTCTACTTTGTTCATGTAGACAACCATGGCGGGGATGCCGACCTGACGGCCCAGCAGGATGTGCTCGCGGGTTTGTGGCATGGGGCCATCAGCAGCGTTCACAACCAGGATCGCGCCGTCCATCTGCGCCGCACCGGTGATCATGTTTTTCACATAGTCAGCGTGGCCGGGGCAGTCGACGTGGGCGTAGTGACGTGCTTCGGTCTCATACTCAACGTGTGCGGTCGAGATGGTGATGCCGCGTGCTTTTTCTTCGGGCGCGCCGTCAATCTGGTCATAGGCGCGGAAGTCGCCGAAGTACTTGGTGATCGCCGCGGTCAACGTGGTTTTGCCGTGGTCAACGTGACCAATGGTACCGATGTTAACGTGTGGTTTATTACGTTCAAACTTTGCCTTAGCCATGGTGGCCTCCTTGGTTTTCAAATTGGGCGGTGGGTTGAACACCCACCCTACGGTTTGGGTAGGGCGGGGTTATCCCCGCCGTCCCAGTTATTGCAACGCGCCAGTTACGCGAATTTCGCTTGGATCTCGTCAGAGATGTTCTGCGGAACAGGTTCGTAGTGCGAGAACTGCATGGTGAAGTTCGCACGACCCGACGACATCGAACGCAGCGTGTTGATGTAGCCGAACATGTTGGCCAGCGGCACCTGTGCGTCGATCGCAATGGCGTTACCGCGTGTATCCTGACCCTGAACCTGACCGCGACGCGATGTCAGATCGCCGATGATACCACCTGTGTAGTCT